>JBCDJH010000048.1:0-9750 GCA_038747965.1 Pseudomonadota bacterium | reverse complement strand
GGTGCGCGGGCTGATTTCGAGTTCCAGCGTCGTCGCCGTAGGCGTGAACGTCGCGTTGTAGAGGAACGAGGACGTGACGGCTTGCGCGTCCACTTCCAAGGTCGGCGCTTGCAAGAGGGTGACGGACGTGGTCTCGGTGATCACCCGCGTCGGCACGGCTTCAAGGGTGACGCTTGCGTCAATATCGACGACGCCCGTTGCAGTGATGACGGGCGTGCCTTCGGCGATCTGCGGATCGAACTGGAATCCGAGGGTGGTGTCGCCAGAGGCGGTGATATCGGTGACGCCGAGGGGCCCTGCGAAATCGATTTGAACGTCAGAGTCGATGGCCCGGATGCTGAGGGCGCCGTCCGCGTCCGTCACCGCGCCAGAGAAGACGCCGCCGCCGGTGACCTCCAACAGGTCGGCGCCAAGGCCGAACGCGACATCGCCGAGCGCCGTTGCGTTGTCCACCAAATACCGGTCGTCGCCGGCTCCGAACGAGACGTCGCCAAGCACTTCGCCAGCGTCGATGTCCAATGTGTCAGAGCCGCCGCCGAGCAGAATGCGGCCTTCGATCAAGGGCGTGTTCACGTCTTCCAAATCGATCACGTCGTCGCCGTTCAGATCGTCCACGGGCGTCGTAAAGAACTGGCGGATCCGCACGTCCTCGCCCTCGCCTCGGGCTGACAAATCGATGGCGGTGAGTTCGCCCAGCCCGAAATCCTCCTCGTTGTCGTCAATGAACTGGGCGGCGATGTCGCCCGTGTTGTCGATGAAGGCGAGCGTGCCGGAGGCGTCTTGAATGGCGATCGCCGTGCCGCCGAAGCCGCGCGAAGAGGCGGAAATGCGTCCGTCATTGATCAGCGAGATGACCGTTGCGCCTTCTTCGATCACCAGCGCCTCGGCGATGTTGGCGCCTTCGGTGAAGACGTCGGCGTCGATGATGCCGCCGTTGTCGATCAGGGGGACCGTCGCGCCCCGGCCGATCACCAGGGCCTGCGCGTCCGCTTCAAACGCGTCCGCCTGGATTGAGCCAGTGTTCTCCAAGCCGCCGGCGATGGTGGTGCTTAGCGCCCCATCTGCGGAGCCTTCAATGCGCACGGCCGTCGCGTCGAAGCCGATGTTGAGGCCGTTCCCGGTGATGTCGCCGCGGTTGATGAAGCCGAAATCGCTGGTGAACGTCGCGATGATCTCATCGATGTCGTCGTCTTCGTCATCGTCGGTCGTGTCGCGCACGCTCTCCACCACAGGCCCGATGAAAATGTCGGTGTTGCGGCTCGGATCCAGGTCGGGCGAGATCAGGACAGCGGGACCGGAGCCGACGCTGGTGATGTTGCCGGTTCCGCGGTTCTCATCGAAATCCTCGATCGTGTCTTTGATTTCGTCGTCCAGATCTTCCTGGGACAAGAACCGATCGATGTTGCCGTTGTTGAGAAAACCGTCGGCCACGCTGCCGCCGACGGCCACCGTCACTTCGTTGGCGAAGAGATCGTCCGGATCGCGGCGCTCTTCAATCGGCGTGTCGTTGCTATCGAGCGTGTCGGGGTCGACGTAGTTGCTGATTGTGGTGCTCGTGAAGCCGGTGGTGAGGATGTTGTTGTCATTGGAGAACGCGCCGCCCACATCGCCCAGGACGCGGACCCCGACGGCGCCTTCCCCTTGCGCGGTGAGGGAGCTGGATAGGCGCACATCGCCCGTCACCCCCTGCTCGATGTCGATGCCACGCGCCTGATCGCCGATGACCGACACGCCGCCGTCATTGATGAAGTCGCCGTTGAGCGCGCTGCGAAGAACGACGGCGGCCGAGTTGTTGCCTTCGACGGTGATGGCCCCGCCGAAGTCGTTGTCGAAAGTCCCGGTCATCGCGCCGCCGGCTTCCAGGAGGACGCCGATACGGCTGTCGCCGATGGCGAGCGGGCCGTCCAGATCGTTGTCGTTGTCGTCGTCTTCGCGGGTGAAGTCTTCAATCAGTCGAATGGCCCCGTCGTTCCGGAAGTCCGTCGTGAGGCCAGGCGCGATGCGAACGGCGACGGAGCCGTTCGTCTCTTCTAGGGAGATGAGGCCTTCATTGTCGAAGTCGTTGTCGGTGTTAATCGTCACGCCCGTCACGTTCGGCGTGCTTTCCAATGTGATGGAGCCGCCGCCGGCGATGATCACATCGCCCGGCGCGCCGCTATTCACCGTGGAGGATAAGACGGGCGTCGTCAGATCGTCGGTGATGTCTTGAGCGTCCGCCTCAGTAGGGACGTAGGCCGGCGCGGCGACGAGCGCAGCCGAGGCGAGAAGTCTTCGGAAAAT
Organism: Pseudomonadota bacterium; assembly: GCA_038747965.1. Taxonomy (GTDB): domain Bacteria; phylum Pseudomonadota; class Alphaproteobacteria; order Caulobacterales; family Parvularculaceae; genus JBCDJH01. Next base: position 7,470 of record JBCDJH010000048.1, on the reverse strand, counting down.
GGCGCTCATGCCGACCTTTCTTGCGATGTCCGCTGACGATCAATCGGCTGTCACCGACGGCTGGAGAGTGCGCCGCTTCGCCCCTCTGCGGCAACTTCCTCTACCGCCCGCATAGGGCGAACGCAAGCGACGCCCCGCAAGCATTAACGATGTTTGAGGTTTCGGTCCGTCGCGCGCTATCGCGCGGGCCCTGAAGCGTCTGTCAGACGCGAGGGAGCTAAAGGATCGCCAGCGGCGGTCCCTCATCCATCGAAGCGGCCCTGGGGGCCCGCGGACGGAACGTTCTGGCCGGGCGACCGCGCCGCCCGGGTACGGCCTAGTAGACGAGCTGCTGTTCCGCGCCTTCGCGGGTGATGACAATGGCGTCGCTCTCGGCCAACTCGCGCGCTTTGCGCAAGATGGCGGCCTTGGCGTTCTCCACGTCGCGCACCAGGACGGGCCCGATCGACTCGATGGAGTCTTCCAAAATCGCGCCGGCGCGTTCGGACATGTTGGAGAGGAAAATCTGGCGCACACGCTCGTCGCAGCCCTTCAGAGCGTAAACCAGCGTGTCCGTGTCGCAGCTGCGCACGACCGTGGAGAGCGATTTCGAATCAAGCTCGATCAGATCATCAAAAGTGAACATTAACTGCTTGATTTGCGCAACAGCTTCGGGATGACGCTCCTCTAGAGCCTCGAACACGGGGTCCATCGAATCGCCTTCAGTGCGGTTCAGAATCTCCGCCATATGCTCGAAATTGTTGGACTGATTGATGACAGCGTAATTCATCATCAGATCTTTCTGCAGCATCTCCTCGATATCGCTGAGAATTTCCTTCGGCACGGATTTCAGATTGATCATCCGGCTGAGCACGTCTTTCACCAGCTCCTCCGGCAGATCGTGCAGCACCCGGGCGGCGTTGTCCGGCGCGACTTTAGAAAGCACCACCGCCACGGTTTGCGGGTGCTCGCCCTGGAGATACTTCGCCAACATGCCCTCGTTGACGATCGCCATCTTCTCCCAGGTGCTGCGCCCGCCCGGCCCCTTAATGTAGTTCATGATGTCGGAGACTTTGTCGGCCGGCAGGAAGCTCTTCAGCATCCGCTCCGCCGTGGCCTGGCTGCCGATGATCGAGCCGCCCTTCGCGAATCTTTGGGTGAACTTCTTTATGAGATCTTCGAGCAAACTTGCTGAAATTGTTCCCAAATCCGCCATAGCCCGAGAAACGAGTCGAACTTCGTTTTCCTCAAGCCGCTCCAGGATCGGGCTCGCGCGATCCTCGCCTAAGGTGAGCAGCATGACGGCGGCTTTCTCCGAACCGTTGAGGCCGGCGTAGCTGTCGCGCAGTTTCATGGCCATGCCCATGGCGGGTCTCCTTACCTAGAAGATGAATGACTGGACGAGGCCGGTGGAGATCATCCGCCAGCCGTCAATGAGAACAAAAAAGATGATCTTGAAGGGCATGGAGATGATCGCCGGCGGCAACATCATCATGCCCATGGACATCAGGACCGCCGCGATCACCAGGTCGATCACCAGGAACGGCATGAAGATCAAGAAGCCGATTTCGAACGCGCGTGAGAGTTCGGACGTCATGAAAGCCGGGACGAGAACGCGCAGGCCCACCTCAGGTTCGGCCTCAGCGACGGGCTCCAACGCCCCGTCGCCGCTTTCTGATTTGAGCAGGCCGCCCTCGTCGCCAGCGGTCGTCTCAGCTTCTGGAAGCAGGGTCGCCGTCTCCGGCTGACCGAACGCGGGCGGGGCGCCGGCCGCCTGCTCCGTCCCCGTCTCCGTCGGCGCAGCGCTTTCGGCGGCCAGATCCTCAAACAGCTGCAGATCGTCCAGATCCACCTGAGCGATCATGAACTCCCGGAAGGGCTCGACGACCTTCGGCAGCGCCTCCTCCTGGGGCAGCGCGCCGTCCATCATCGGTTGCATGCCCTCGCTCCAGGCCCGCTCGAAGGTGGGGGCCATGACAAAGCCCGTGAGCAAGAGCGCGATGCTGACCAACACCATGTTCGGCGGCGTCTGTTGCAGCCCCAAGGCGGAGCGCAAGATGGAGAGCACGACGACGATGCGCACAAACGAGGTGCCCATGATGAGCAGCCCCGGCGCGACGCTCAAAACGGTGATGCCGACGATGAGCTGAATGAGCCGCGCGGTGTAAGCGCCGCCCTCCTCGCCGCCGAGATCGATGGCCAGGCTCTGGGCCTCGGCAGACCCCGCGGCGCCCACCAGCGCCAAGCCAACGCCCGCGGCGCCCAGCAGCGCCGCGCGAGCGCCGCGCCCAGAAATGATTGGCATGATCGACATAACTGGCATGATTGGCGTCATCGCCGATCGCCTCCCCGCCCCGCGCGCCGCTAAGCCGACATCGCGTCGCCGGCGACGATCTCGGTGAGCGTCACGCCGAGGGCGCCGTCATCGACGATCACGACTTCGCCGCGGGCGACGAGCCGGTGGTTGATTTGGATGTCGACGGCCTCGCCGACCTTCCGGTTCAGCTCCACCACGGCGCCCCGGCCGATCTTCAGCACCTGGCCGATCGGCAGCGTCGTTTGACCCAGCACCACCTGAATGTTCACCGGCACATTGTTGAGCGCGGAGATGTTGCGCCCGTCCGCGCCGGCGCCCATGGCGGCGGCGGCCCAGCTCGGCTCGTCAGCGCCGCCCGCGCCCCCTGCGCCGATAGTTGGCCCGTCGCCCGGATAGCTCACTTTCTCAAACGGCGTGTCGTGCGCCTCCTGCGCGGGGGCGCCGGCCGGAAGTTCAATGGCGTCCTCGATCTCAGACGCGGCGTCCATGGAGGTCTCGGTTTCATCGCTCATGGGGTGGGCTCCTCTTCGGGCTTGTCGGTGGACCGGATGGATGGGTTAGGGCCGCGCTTCGATTTTGGCGGCTTCGTCGATTAGGGCCTGGATCTCCGCGCCGACGTCGGCGGGGTTGTAGTCAAAGCCGCCAAAGTCCCAGCCGACGCGCACGTCGCTCGTCGCAAGGTTTGGGTTCTCGCGAATGTCGATAGCGGTGGGGACGTCCTCATCATCCTGGCCCGATGAGGGCGCGGGCGCGGGCGCGGAGTCGATGAGCGCGTCGCGGAGCGCCGCCGCCATTTCCGGATGGGCGGTGACGGTGACGGCCCCGTGCCGCCTGGCGTGGCGCGCGATGCGGGCGGCAAGGCGCTGAGCGGCGTCGGCGGCCAGCTGCTCGGTAAGCCCGGCCGCGAGGCGCTTGATGACGGAGAGCGCAAGCCGCGTCGCCCGCGTCTCCAGCATGGTCAGCGTCTCTTCTTTATGGGCGTTGATATCGGCGAGCTGACCGGCGACGCTTTCAAGCGCATCGGACAGCCGCGCCGTTTCGTGCTCAGCGGCTTGTTCGAGGGCGCGCTTCACCCCCTCCTCGAAACCTTCGGCGCGGGCGGCCGCCGCCGCGCGCTCAAGGGCCTCTTCATGAACATCGAGGGCGACGCTGTCGTCATTCGCCGGCGCCTCGGCGACAGGCGCGGGCGCCGCTGGCCGCGGCGCGGCGACGGGCTCGCCACTCGCCCCGCCCGCGCCGTCGAAGACGCGCTCAAACTGGAAGGCGCGGGCCATGGTCATTCCGCATCCTCGTAAATCCAGGTGCGGAGGATCGCGACCACCTCTTCCGGATGGTTCTCCACAATCTGGCCGAGTTTGCGGACGGACGAGGCGCGCACTTTGCCCTCGACGTCCCGGAACTCCAGCATCTGATCGAGGGTCTCGTCCATCGCCATGTTGGGTAACGCGAGCGGACCTTCGCCGTCTTCGCCCTGCGTTCCGTCGGCGAGCGCCGCGGCGAAGCCCTCGCCGGCCTCCGCCCCGGCCAGCTCTTTCAGCATGGCCGGCGCGGCTTCCTCGGCGCTCGCCGCAGCGGCGGCGGCGGCCGTCGGCGTGTCCGGGATGAGGCGCATCACCATCGGCCGGACCACGAACACGATCAGCACCAAGGCGATGGTGAGAAGCGCAATCCACTGCAAAATCGCGGTGATGTTTTGGACGATGATGAGCTGCGCGGAGGGCGGGGTGGAGGGCGGCAGCTCCGCGTCGAGATCGAAGAATTCCAAGTTCTCGATGGTGACGCTGTCGCCCCGGCCGACGTCGAAGCCGACGGCGGATTTCACCAGCGCCTCGATGCTTTCCAGCTCGTCTTCGGCGCGCGGCTGGTAGACCCGCGCGCCGTCGGCGCCTTCTTCATACCGGCCATTGACGAGCACAGCGACGGAGAGCCGCTTGAGGTCGCCTGGCTCGCGAATGACTTCGCGGCGCACCGTGGAAAGCTCGAAGTTGGTGACCTCTTCGGTGCGCTCCGTTTGGCTCGCGGCGCCGTTTTGAATGTCGGCGTCCACCTCCGCTTCGGGCAGGTTCTGCTCCACCGTGGTCGGCGTCTCATTGGTGCTTTCGCGGGAGGTCTCCACCTCGTCGGACACCTGGCGCGAGCGCACGGCGGCCTGTTTGGGGTCGAAGCTCTCCTCGCGGATAAGCTCACGCTCCGTGTGCAGAATGGCGGCCACCTCGACGCGCGCGTTGCCCGGCCCAAGGCGCGGCATTAACACCCGCTCGACCGCTTGGCGCAGGCGCGTTTCGGTTTCGGACTGGAGGCCCGCCGTCTGCGCCGCGCCCATGCCCGTCCCCTCATCGGAGAAGATAACGCCGCCGCGCGCATCCAGAACCGAGACGGCGCTCGCTTGGAGATGCGGCACGGAGGAGGCCACCAAATGGCGGATGGCGGAGGCGTGCCGCGCCTCCAGCAAAGCCGCGCCGCGCATGCGCACGGTGACGGAGGCCGTTGGCGGCACCCGGTCCCGGCTGAACGGATCGCGCTGGGACATGACGATATGCACCCGCGCTGAATCGATATCTTGCAACGTTTGGATGGTGCGCGACAGCTCGCCTTCAAGGGCGCGCAGGCGGTTCACCTCCTGCATGAAGCTGGTGAGGCCGAGGGAGCCGCGCTCGTCAAAAATCTCGTAGCCAACGCCGGATGTCCCCGGCAGCCCCTGTTCGGCGAGCGTCATCCGCAGCCGCGCGATCCGCTCCTTCGGCGCGTAGATGACGCCGCCGTCTGCGGACACTTGATAAGGCGTATCCGTCTCATCAAGGGCGCGCAGCACCTCCGCCGAGGTGGACGGATCAAGGTCCGTAAACAACGGCCCCATCTGCGGCTTGGAGATGAAGATCGCCGCAGCGGCCACCATGATGACGACGCCTGCGGAGAGGATGGCCAGAAGGATGCGGCGCTGCGCATCCATGGCGCGAAAATGCTCAACGATGGTGCTCACTCGTCCTCGACGCTCGCTCTCATGAACCACAGATGGGCGTTTGGTGCGCCGCCGAACGCGGGACCGCCCCGGCTGCAAGGCGAGGAGTAGGGGACGAACTTTAAACTGGGTTCAAAAATGCGGCCCTACAAAGCTGAGCCAGAGGGCGGCGCTTGGTCTCCGCGTTGGCTGCCCCGTGGATGGGCTTCGGCCGCGCCCCACACGCCGGATTTGGATCGAATATGGCTAAAACTTTAGACGATCAGACTGCGGACGCCTCGCCTGAGGAAACCGAAGACAGTGGACGGGGCGCCGGCGCGCGGCCCCGCCTTCCCAAGAAAGGCGCGCTGCGATATGCGCCGCATCTGGCCGTGGGGCTCAGCATCACCGCGGGGCTCGTCGGCTGGGCGATGTCCATGGGCCTTCATAAGGACGCCGGCGCCCTCGTCGCTTCAGCCGAGCCCAAAAAGCCGACGGAGGCCGCCCTCCTCGCCGCGCAAACGGTCTATGTCACCCTGCCGGACGTGGTGGTGAACCTCTCCTCCGGCCCAACGCCCAGCTTCATCAAGGCGAGCTTCTCGGTGAAGACCAGCGGCGCCCATGCGGATTACGTCTCCGACAAACGGCCGGAGCTGATCGACACGCTTCAGGAGTACATCCGCCAGCTTGACGCGGCGGACCTCGAAGGCGGCGAAGGCTTCTTCAATTTTCGCTTCGAATGCTTGCGGCGGCTGCAGCTCGTCCTCGGGCCGGAGCGCGTGGACGATTTGCTGATCATTCAACTTCTCACCCAATGAGGCCCCAGATGTCCGTCACCGCTCAACAGGATGGGAGCGCCGCCGCGCCAACCTATGGCTCCTTCGCCGACACGCTCAAGCAAGGCGGAAGCGGCGCGAATGGTCCGGCGTCCGCCCGCGCCGCCTCCGTCATCGAACAGATCGCCAACTCGGCTGTCGTCAATTACGAACGGCTGCCCATGCTCGACGTCGTGTTTGACCGTATGGTTCGCCTGCTGACGGAAAGCCTGTTGCACCTGATCCCGGCGGAGATTGAGATAGGCCTGGAAGACGTGCGCTCGGCCCGTTTTGGGGAGTTGATGGCGAAGGCGCCGAACCCCAGCGTCATCGGCATCATCCATGCGAAGGAGTGGGAAGGCTCTTGCCTCGCGGTGATGGACCAGGGGCTCGTCTACAATTTGGTGGAAGTGCTCCTCGGCGGGGACAGCCGGCCGAGCGCCGCGCCGACCGCGCGCCCGCCCACCTCCATTGAGCGCAAATTGACGTTGCGGCTCATGAACCTCATCGCCAAGCATTTGAGCGAGGCGTTCGACCCCCTCACCACCGTCCAGTTCGAGGTGGATCGGCTGGAGACCAACCCGCAATTCGCCGCCATCACGCGCACGACCAGCGCAAGCGTGCATTTGCGCCTCAACGTCGCCGTGCAGAAGCTCACCGGGCCCATCGACATTTTCATTCCCTACACCACGCTAGAGCCGATCCGGAACCTCCTGGTGCAGATGTTCATGGGCGAGCGCTTCGGGCGCGACGCCGCTTGGGAGGAGCATTTCGCCTCCGAACTCACGGAGACGGAAATCGAGCTTGAAGCCGTGATGCATGAGTTCGAAGCGCCGCTCAGCACTACGCTGAATTGGCGGCCGGGCGCGCGGATCAAACTCTCCGCAACGCCGGACAGCCCCACCAAGATCCTGAGCGGCGGTCAGGAATTGTTCGCCGGCGTCATGGGCCAGAAGAACGGCAAAATCGCCATCCGCGTGGACGAGGTGGCCGGGGCGGAGCCAAAGCCCGCGCCGCGCCAGGCGGCGGCCGGCTGAGCCTCCACCCCCTGCCCCCGGCGTAAAGCTGCGAGGAGACGAGAATGACGAAGGTCTTGCTCTACAGCGTGGCGATCGGCGCGCTCATCGCCTATCCGACGGCCACCAAGCCGCCCGCCTCCCAAAGCGAGGAGGCGCGCAACGCCGTGATGGAGTTCGGCGAGCACAAGCGCCCCTGGGCGCGCGACCTTTTGGCGGAAGCGCCCGCCGATGGCGCCGCGCCCGCGATCGCGCCCGCCGGCGCCGTGGAGCGGATCGAGGCCGCGATCGCCGCTGACCTCGCGGGCGGGCGCCGCGTGTTCGACGCCCCCCGCATTGAGGCGCTGGCGACCCTCGCCCTCCTCAAGCGCGAGGCCGCCGCCTTCCAGACCCGGCAGGCCGAGC
>JBCDJH010000047.1:0-9802 GCA_038747965.1 Pseudomonadota bacterium | reverse complement strand
GGGCCGAGCCCCTTCTAGGCCGTATTGCAGCGAAAGTGGGTCCCCGGTTTCGCGTCCGCATTTCGCACAACCAAATACTTCGAGCCTTTTGCGGCATCTAAACCGACTAATATCGGACGAAAACGGCTCTAAACACAGCTCTTCCCGCCAGCACGTGAGCCTACCCGGCATAAGTGGAGAGAACGTCCGTCAACCGCCGAGAAAAGCCCGCCGCGTCTTTTGGGGCCTCGCCGGCGCTGATCTGGGCCTGCGCCAACAGAAGGTGCGCGGCGTTTTCGATGGCGGGCTGATGCGCTCCGTCTCCCGCTTTTTCCGATAGGCTTCGGATTAGGGCGTGGGATGGGTTCAGCTCCAGCACACAAGGGCCCTCGTCGCGGTTCAGCATCCGGCGCATTTGCAAGTCTGCATCGCCCTCCCGCGCCGCGAGGCAGACCGGGCTTTCCGTCAATCGATTGGATTTGCGAACGTCGCACACGGCGTCGCCAAGGGCGGTTTTCACCGCCGCGATAAGGGTGGCCATGGCGGCGTCGTTCGCGGCCGGCGTTTCATCGGCTGCGTCTTCCAAGGGAAGGGCGTCCAGATCTTCTGCGCCCTGGGTCACGGACTTCAGAGGCTTGCCATCGAATTCGGTGACGACGCCCGTCCAGAACCCGTCGACCGGATCGGTCATCAAAAGCACGTCGACGCCCCGAGCCCTGTATCCCTCCAGCTGAGGGCTTTGCTTCAGTCGCTCCAAATCCTCGCCATGCAGATAGTAAATGGCGGCCTGTTTGTCCGCCATCGCCTCCGCGTAGTCTTTCAGGGAGATCAGCTCGCCTTTGGCTGCGCTGTAAAACCGGCAAAGCGCCAGGAGATCGTCGCGGCGTTCAAAATCCTCATACACCCCTTCCTTCAGAACGGGGCCGAAGGTGCGCCAGAACTTCTCGTAGCCATCCGCGTCGTTCTCTGCGGCTTTTCCGAGATCATTCAACACCCGCTTGGTCAGAGCCGAGCGGATAGAGGCGACAATCGGATTGTTTTGCAGCATCTCGCGGGAGAGGTTGAGCGGCATATCCTGGGAATCGACAAGGCCGCGCACGAACCGCAAATATGCGGGCAGGAGGCCCGCGTCGTCGGTGATGGCCACCCGTTTGACGTAGAGCTTCACCGCGCCCCGGCGGGCCGGATCATAGAGATCAAACGGCGCCATGGTCGGAAGAAACAGCAATACGGAATATTCGTGGCGGCCTTCCGCTGTGTAGTGAATGGTGCGCCATGGGGCGTCATACCCGCCGCAGACGCTTTGATAGAACTCCGTGTAGTCCTTCTCGGAAAGCTCCGACTTTGGTTGGCGCCAAAGGGCGCCGCCACTGTTCGCCTGCGTCTCTTCTTCGCCGTCGGCGACGAAGATCGAGAAGGGCACGTGGTCGGAGTAGGATTTAACGATGTGCTTGAGGCGCGCAGGCTCTAAGAACTCCGCCTCGTCGTCTCGCACATAGAGCGTGATCGCGGCGCCGCGCCCGTCGCGGAGTTTCGCAGGATCGCCCTCCGCGATCTCATAGGCCCCGGTTCCATCGGATGTCCACGCCCAGGTTTCGCTCTCGCCGGCGCGGCGGGTCGTCACCTCCACCCGATCGGCGACGATGAACACTGAGTAAAAACCGATGCCGAATTGGCCGATGAGATCGACGGGCGCGCCGCCGCTGTCGCCGGCGCCGGCCGCGGCTTCCATAAACTTCGCTGTGCCGGAGCGCGCGATGGTGCCGAGATTGTCAATGAGGTCGGCCCGGCTCATGCCGACGCCATTATCTCGGATGGTGAGCGTTTTGGCGTCCTTATCGGCGGAGATGTCGATCCGGAATGTCGCCGCCTCGCCGATGAGATCGGGCTTAGACAAGGCTTCATAGCGAAGCTTGTCGCAGGCGTCGGCGCTGTTGGAAATCAGCTCCCGGAGAAAGACCTCCTTCTCCGAGTAAACCGAATGCGCCATCAATTTGAGGAGACGCGCCGTCTCCGCTTGGAATTCAAAACGTTCCGCTGACATTATTCTTCCTCCGCCGCATCTGAAGACGATGGGGCGTTTCCTGGGGGCTCCGCTTCGCCCTCCGAAGTCGCTTCTGGGTTCTCAGCGCCGCCCCCAAGAGTGGGTTGCGCGTCGTCTGGCTCCCCGGCTTCTGGCGCCCCCAACGCGTCAGCTTCGGCGTCTCCCGCACTATCTGAACCCGCGTCGCCTTCAGTGGCTTCATCTTCCTCCTCAAGCGGAGCAAGCAAATCCTCCAGCGGCGGCGCGAGCCGATCGAACTGGTACTCAGACACTTCAAATGCCCAGCCAGCCAGGCGCGCGGCGAGATCCTCTCCTTGCGGACCGCCCCCCGCCGAGAAGACGACCCAACGCTTCTCGTCCGCTTCGTAGAGCTCTGCGAACAGATCCGCGCCCTCCTTCAGGACGTAGGCGGCCTTGGCGATTGGTTCGCCAAGCTCCGCAGAGGCTTTACGCGCGTCCAGCAAGTTGAGCCGGGTGATGGCGAAGGCGACGGTGTCGGCGGCGGTCTCAGAGCGCAGGGCCCTCCCCTCCGGCGGGGTGAGGGAGAAGGCCGCGGAGAAGCCCGTTTGGGCGGCGGCCTCCTCGGTTTCGCCCTCCGGCGTCTCGGTGCGCGCTGCGCTGTAGGTGGGGCCGTCGGCGGGTGAAATCGAAATTTTCACAACGTCGTCGCGCGTCACCTGGAGCCCGTCGAGCGCCAGCCAATCGGCAATGCGGGTGGACGGATCAAGCCGCCCGGCGGCGAGCCAGGTTTGCGCGTCCCCCGGCCGGCGAACATAGAGAAGGCGATCGAGCGTCCCGCCGCCTCCGCCTTGCGCCACGTCGCCGACAAGAAGCTCCGCAAGCGGCGCGCCCTCGCCCTCCTCCCCTAGGAGCGCGACGGACACGGCTTCGCCATCCGCGTCCGGATCGGTTAGCCCCAGGGCGCTGTGCCAGGTTTCGTTCTTGGTGCGCGGCGCGCGAAGCTCCAACTCCGCAAGGCCAATGAGAGCGGCGCGCACGGCCGCGCGATCGGCTGGATAGCCGTCCCGTTCCCGTACGGACCAGCCTTTGTCCGCGTCGAAGTCGATATGGAGTTCAAAATCGGCGGCCCGCAGGCGCAAGGCGCGCGCCGCCTCAAACGTCGCCTGCGCGTCTGGAAAGGCGGGCGCGGGCTCGAACGCCGCTGGCTTGGGGCCGCTTGAGTTCGCCGCGACGATGGCGAGACCGACGCTCGCCGCCGCAGCGACAGCGAGGCCTCCAAGGGCTTTGGGTCCGCCGCTCATGATGTCGCGCCCCGCCCGCCCCGCCTGCCCCGTCCACGCCCGAGCCACAGCGCTGCGCCGAGCCCTAAGGGGACCGTCCAAATATTGAAGAACATCAGCCAGCCCTTCAAACCTTCGATATCGGCGTTGAGACGCCGCTGCACGGCGCGAAGATCCCGCCGAATGCCCGCCATTTCATTCTGGAAGCGGCGCACCTCAGCCTCCTGTTGGGGCGACAGCGCAAACCCGGCGGCGCCCTCTTCTCCAGGCTGCGTTTCAAGCTCGCTGAGCCGCGCCTCGGTGGCTTGCAGTTCGGCCTGTAGGCGTTGCTCTTCAATCAGATATTGGGTCTCGGCGCGGGCGCGCAACTCCTGCACCGCCGTCATCGGCCGGTCTGACGGGCTGCGGGCGCGCAACGCCAAAAGCGCGTCAGAGCCGAGGAGATTGTCTAGCGCGTTCAGAACGAAGCTGGCGTTATCGGCCGTAATTTGAACGAACAGGCCATTATCCCGGGCGAAGAACTGATCGTCCAGAAAGTCGGTATCGGCGACGACGATGACGTTGATGGTCCCTTCAGCGACGGCGGTCGGGGGCGCGGCGGCTTCATCGTCCGCGGACGCCGCGCTTCTGTCCAATTCGCTCGCGTCAACGAAGGGGGACGTCGCGGGGCCTGAGATCCGCGCGGCGATGGTGAGCGCCTCCCCGCCCGGCAGATAATCGCGCAACAGCTCGTCCGGCTGCGGATTGAAAGCGACACGGGCGGCGTCGATGGTCATCGCCCGGTCCGTCGTTTGGATGAGCGGCGAGAAAACCGTGTCCGCCCCTTCGACGGCCGCGAGGCTGCCGACGCTGGCGAAGTTGATCGCGCGGGAGAGGTCGGCGACGGCGGGGTCGGCGCCGTCGCGGTCTGCGTCCGTCAGGCCAAGCCAAAGCGGAAAGCTGCGCTCCACATAGCGGCCGTCTTGATTGATGGCGACGCGCAAGGCCCGCGCTTGATCGAGGACGACTTGGTCGCTTTGGAAATCAACGCCCCATGCGGCGAGGAGTGGGGCCAGCGCGTCCGCGTCGCCGCCTGGGCCGGGGATCGGGCCGTCCGGGCCCATCGCGCCCGGGGCGCCGGCGTCAAGCCCCGCCGCGGGATCCAGCAAGATCAAGGCCCGGCCGCCCTTCAAAACGAACTGGTCGATCGCCTTTACGCCCGCCGGGCCGATGGCCGGCGGCTGGGCGATGAAGATCGCGTCCACATCGTCGAGGTCGTCCGCCGTCAGATCTTCGGGCAGGGTCTTGATATCGTAGACGTCATCAAGCAGCTCATAGATCTGCATGGGGCCTCGGCCGCCTTGAAAGGCCGCCATGGGGCCGCCTGGTCCCGTGGCGAGCGGCAAGGCTGTCAAAAGGCCGATGCGCGGAGGCTCCGGCGTGTTCAACCGATCCAGCATTTGCGCGACGTCATATTCTAAGAACGCCTCCCGCTCCGGGGAGAAGAAGGCGATCGCTTCGCGCCCGTCGATGGCGTTTTCTCCAGCGAGGCCGAAATAGAGCGACGCCTCGCCGCCCGTCGGCACGGCGGTAAGACCCGCGGCCGCGGCTTCGTCTTCTTCCGCGCTGAAGGGCTCTGGCTCAACAAACCGGAGGAGCAGCTTGCCGCCGGCCCGCGCTTCCAGCGCTTTCAGAAGTTCCCTCACCCGCGCCGCATAGGCGCCGATTTGTGGATAGTCGGACGCGGCCGCGCGCGAATAGAAAAAGGTCAGCGTGATCGGTTCGTCCAAAGAGCCCGCAAGTTGCTTGGAGCCATCGCTGAGGGTGTAGATGCGGTTTTCCGTCAGATCGAGCTTCGGGCCGCCGAGCCAGCTTTGCGCGATGACGTTCAGGCTAACGAAAATAATGGCGGCGAGCGCGATCGCTACGCCCGCTGCGCGCGCCATGGGCAAGCCGCTAGGGCCGGCGGGCGCGCGGCCCGTCTCCTGCGTCTCGCTCATAAGGAGCCGCCTTTCCGGGCGCTGATGAGCAGCGTGTTGGCCGTGAGCCACAGCGCTATCAAGCTGAGGAAAAAGATCACCGCGTCCAGCTCAATGACGCCGCGTTGCATCGCGTCGAACTGGGTGAGGAAACTGAACGAGGCGAGCGTGTCGGCGAGCGCCGGCGGCGCCCATCCTGAAAACGCGGAGGTGACGAGCGGCAGCCCCGCCACCGTGAACAGAAAACACACGACCACGGAGATGACGAACGCCACCACTTGCCCGCCGGTCGCCGCTGAAATGCAAGCGCCGATCGCGAGATATCCGCCCGCCATCAAAAAGCTTCCCAAATAGCTTGCGAAGATTGCGCCATTGTCCGGGGCGCCCAGATAATTCACTGTTAGCCACATGGGGAAGGTGAGGGCGAGGGCGGCCCCGGCGAAGGCCCATGCCGCGAAGAACTTGCCAAGCACAGCGGCGTAGATGGGCGTTGACAGCGTCAGCAGAAGTTCAATCGTCCCAGAGCGGATTTCTTCCGCCCACAGCCGCATGGCGAGCGCCGGCAGAAGAAAGAGGTAAAGCCAAGGGTGGAAGGCGAAGAAGGGGGTGAGATCGACCCGCTCGGTTTCAAAGAAGCGCCCGAGATAGAAGGTGAGCAGGCCGGACATCGCCAAAAACGCGACGAGAAACACATAGGCGAGGGGCGAGGCGAAATAGCCCTTCAGCTCACGCATGAATATGGGGCGAATGTGCTGCATGGCGCGGCGTCCTTAAGCGGCGGTCTCGCGCCGCGGCGCGGCAGGCACGTCCGACGTGGTGAGGTTGCGGAACACATCGTCCAGCCGTCCGGGCTCTGAGTATATGCCGCGCGGGCTGATATCGCGCACGGCGAGCAGCTCCACCACATCGCGCAGCAGCGGCTTGCCGCCCTTGGGCAGAAGCTGAAACCGCACGCCCGGCTCGTCGTCCCGCTGGTGGCGGCTGCCGCTCTCGATGATCTCCGCTCGGTCCCGGAAAAGGCTAAGGGCATCGCGCGCCGCTTCCACTTGGTCGGCGCGGGCGTCGACGGTGACGGCGTTGCGATACCGTGAGCGGGCGATCAGCGCCCTTGGGCTGTCGTCGGCGGCCACCCGGCCTTTGTCGATGAGGATGACGCGGGTGCACAGCGCTTCCACCTCCTCCAACAGGTGCGTGGAGATGAGGATCGCCTTTTTCGCCGCCATTGAGCGGATCAAGATACGCACGGCGTGCTTCTGATTGGGGTCGAGGCCGTCGGTGGGCTCGTCCAAAACCAGCGCGGGCGGGTCCGTTAAGATCGCCTGGGCGAGGCCCACCCGCCGGCGAAAGCCCTTGGAGAGGGTGTCGATGCATTGGTGGGCGACGTCGACGATCTGGGTGCGCATTTCCGCATCGGCGATCGCTTGGCCCGCCCGGTCGCCTTCGAGCCCGCGCGCTGCGGCGATGAATTCCAAAAAGCCGCGCGGCGTCATCTCGCCATAGGCCGGCGCGCCCTCCGGCAAATAGCCGAGCATGCTTTGGGCGGCGACAGGGTTCGCCGCCACGTCCTGGCCGCCAATGGCGACGCGTCCGGCGTCTGGCCGCAGAAAGCCGGCGATCATGCGCATGGTGGTGGTTTTGCCAGCGCCATTGGGGCCGAGAAACCCGACGACCTCGCCGGTGGCGACGCGGAAGCTCACATCGTCGACGGCGGTTGCTTGGCCGAACCGCTTTCCGAGCCCGCTGACTTCCAGGATTGCTTCGGACATAGGGGAAAACCGCTGAGGAACGCGTAAAGGACGGCGGGTCGAGCATGCGCCGTCGGTCACGGTGAAGCGTGATCCATCAGCGCCGCACGGGAGATAAAGACAAATGCGCCCGCGTTCAAGGCGGGCGCCCCTGAGACGCTTCTGACGCGCTGCTGCGCGTTCCGTTGAGCGAGCGCCGACCGAGACACGCAGGGCCAAAATCCCGGGGGCTGGGGGCGTTGATACGTCCGGAACCCTGATCTGCGCCGTCTCGGCCGACGGGTTCAAGATCGCCGCCGATTGGGGCCGGCCCTTGCCTGAATTGAGGCCATTTAACGATTGGCGCTGGCGTTTGACGCCCCCTTGACCGTCTCCTGCTGCCGATTGAAACTGATGCGCTATGCCAATTCACGTCGCCCCGCGTTCCGCTAAGCCGCGCTCCGCGCCCGTTTTCTTTAATCGCGCCGAGCTGGACGCCATCCTCAATGTCTATGGGTTTTTCGTCGCCGCTGGGGAGTGGCGCGACTACGCGATCGATGGCGGCGCTGACGCGGCGCAGTTCAGCATCTACCGGCGGGCCAGCGAAGCCCCGCTTTATCGTATTGAGAAACGGCCGAGCCTCGCCCGCAAACAGGGGGCCTACGCCGTAATCAACGCGGGCGGCTTCGTCATGAAGCGCGGGCCGGACTTAAAGAACGTGTTGCGGGTGTTCGACCGCCAGAAGCTCAAGCTGGCCTAAAGGCGGTTGATGGGCGCTCACGCCGTCCCAGGACGAGCGCCTAGTCCTCGTAAGGCTCGGTCGCGGCGAGGTAGCCTTTGATGTAGTAAGGCTCAAGCTTCACATAGGTTTCATGGCCGCTGCGGGCGTTGACGCGCAGGCGCAAACCGGACCCTCTGGCGGCCTTCTTCAGTGTCTTATGATCAACATAGGCGCCGATATGTTCCTCATAGGAACAGATCGCGGTGGAGCTGCTGAGGCCCGCGCAGTCGGCGATGCGGTCGATGACTTTCGCCTCAGCGAGGCCGCCGCCCGGGAAGTTCACGGACCGATAGCCCCGCTCCGATCCCACGTAGAAGAGCTTGATATAGACTTGGTGGACGTATTCATCGTCGCCGGGCTCCAGCCAGGAGCGCAAGCGCACCTCATACTCGGCGGCTCTGTCGTCTTGCCCCGGCCCGATAAAGCGGGTGTGGCTGTCGAAATCGGTTTTTTGGACAGCGACCTGCTCGCGCACCTGGGTCACCGACGGCGGTAGGGGTTTGTTCGAGCCGCAGCTGGCCAAGAGGCTCGTCGCCATGAGCGCCAGAGCGAAAAGTGCAAGCGGTCGCATACTGCATTCCCCAATCGATGACGCGCCGAATGTCGCTGAAAGCCGCTCACCGCCCAGCGACGCGCAAAGTCCTGCTCCCAAACGAATGAAACGAAGCATAAATGGCGCCAAAATGGCAGCTTCACGCGCAGAAGACGTCTTTGTAGCTGCGGGCGGCCCCAAGGCTGGTCGCCTCATAGACAGCCCGTGCGCAGGCGCGCGCCACGCAATCGGCCGCGATCGAGCCGACCCGGGAGAGCGCATAGGGTTGGTTGGGGCCAAGGCCGTCCAGCGGCCGCTCGCCGTTTGCGAGGGTGAAGAGCACATCGCCGTCCACCGCCGCGTGGATGGGCCGCAGAGCTCGGGCGAGCCCGTCCTGCGCCATGATCGCCACCCGTTTCGCTTCGCCGGGCGTCAGATCAACATTGACGGCGACGACGCCGATGGTGGTGGCGGCGCGGGGCCCGAGCAGTTTCAGCTTTGTGTCGCCGGGCAGATCGGCGGCCGGCGCGGGCCAGTTACCCTGCTTGTCCCCCTGAGAGTCCCCGGGCCGCGCGCCGCCGAATTCGCCGTCGATCTCATAGGGCCAGGCCCAAAACGCGGCCGAGCTCTCCATGATGGAGGAGCCGAAAGCGTTGCAGGCGATCAGCGCGCCCACCGCCAAGCCATCCTCCGTAAGGAACGACGCGCCGCCGAGGCCGCCTTTTAGGGCGCCGGCCTGGGCGCCGTACCCGGCCCCCTGATTGCCATAGGCGGGCGCGCCCACGCCCTCCGGCCCCATCGCCGCGGCGCAGGCGGCCTCGCTGAGGGCCGCATAGGGCGGCGTCTCGCCCCAGCTCTTATCCCCGCCATTGGCGAGATCATACAGGATCGCGGACGGGACGATGGGGGAGGGCGGCGCGTCCTCGCGCTGGATCAGCTTCACCCCGCGCCCACGCGCGCCCATCCAGCGCACGGCGGCCGACGCCGCGTCCAGCCCATAGACGGAGCCGCCGGAGAGGATAATGCCGTCGACCTTCGGCGCCCCGCCGGCGGCGTCCAAAACGTCCGTCTCGCGGGTGCCGGGGCCGCCGCCCCGCACATCCGCAGCGGCGGTCATCGGCGCGTCTGTCAGGATGGCGGTGACGCCTGTCCAGGCGGCGGCGTCATGGGCGGAGCCGACGCGCACGCCCGCAATGTCGGTGATGGCGTTGTGTGCTCCTGGGCGTCCCCCCACGCGCGTCTCCTTACTGTCCGTGCTTTAGAGCCGTTTGTGTCTGACATTGGTCAGTTTAGAGGCCGCAAACGGCTCTAAATCTTTGTTTGCGCGAATTGCGGACGCGAAACCGGTGAGCCACTTTAGCTGCAATTCGCTTTACAGCCCTAGAACGTCCCGCATGCTGTAGAGGCCCGGCGCGCGGCCGGCGAGATCGGATTCGCGAGCCTTCGCGGCGGCGGCGTCTTCGGCGACCACACGGTCTTGTTCGCCAGCGACGACGAGGTCGTTGAGATTTCCCACCGGGCGCTGAACCGCGATCTTTTCGCC
>JBCDJH010000046.1:0-9856 GCA_038747965.1 Pseudomonadota bacterium | reverse complement strand
GGACATCTCGCTGAGCGGCGCCTCACTGGCGATCTCGCCTCGGCCAGAAGTCGGCGCCGAGTTGGAGATCGGCGGGCAGCGTGCGCGGGTGGTTCGCCACCACCCTGGCGGCGTCGGCGTCGAATTCATCGGATTAGAGCACCAAGCGCCGCCTCTGGTGCGCCGCACTTAACACCCACGGCATGGCGCGCTGTTTGCAGTTCGCAGACGCGAAGACACGGAAAGCGCCACGCAACGAGAGCTTATGCCCGCGACCGCCAAGAACACGACAGCGCACGCGATGTCCTGGACGATCCGGGTGGGCGGTCAGAACTATGGCCCCTACTCGCTCGCCCAACTTCGCGGCTTTGCGGGAGAAGGCCGGGTTAAGGGGACCTCTTCCGTGCGCCGCGCCGGCGCTGTGGAATGGATGGACGCCGCGCAAGACCCGGCGCTGAAGTCGCTTTTCAAAGACGACTGGCCCAAAGCCGTCGAGACCGCCCATCTCGGCTTTGGTCGAACGAACGCGAAAGGCGAGGCCCCGCTTCGTCCCGCGAGCTTCGTCGTCGTGTGCGAACTCATTTCTGGATCGGCGGCGAAGATCGGTGCCGCGATTGCGGAACTTGGTCCATCCTATGAAATCGGACCGAGCGTCTGGATTGTCGCCACGGCCAACACGGTGGCGGGCGTGCGCAACGCGGTGACGCCGCACCTGGCCCCCAACGATCGCATGTTCATCGCCGACGCCATGCACGGAAAGTCCGCCTGGCACAATTATGGGCCAGAAGCCGATTCCAAAATGCGGGCGGTGTGGCGCGTTGGCGAGCGTTAACAGGCCTCATCCGATTTAGTCGGTTTTTAACCGATTTCTTTGAGGATGCGTTCAGGGCGTCGCCGCGACCGAACGAAGTCTCATAGATGCGCGCCCTTTCGGGGACCTTCGATGCGCGCAGAAGCCTTTCACCTGACGAACGCCGATATTGACCATGCCTTCGAGCATGGACATTTCACAATTGTCCTGCAGCCGATATTCGACCTGCGGACGGGCCGGGCGCGCCGCTCTGAAGCGTTCGTGCGGTGGGCTCATCCAAGCCTCGGCTTGCTGCCGCCGGGCGTTTTCGTATCTTTCCTCGAAAGCCAGGGGCGGATTGGCGAGCTCACCCGCCACGTTTTGCGCAATGCGCTCGCCGAGCGGGCACGGCTTACCAACGCGGGGCTGGCGGGCGATCTGGCGCGCATCTCGGTGAACCTCTCCGCACTCGACCTATGCGAGCCTGCTTTCCCAGCACAACTGCAGATCCTGCTTCGCGAAGCCCACTGTCCGCCAGACGCGCTGACGCTCGAATGCGAACCGCCGAGCGATCAGACATCCGCCGAAGACTATCTCTACAGGTTGGAGCTGGTGCGAGAGACCGGGGTCGCGCTGGCCCTGGAGACACGCGGCAGGCCGGTCGCATCGTTGCGCCGCCTCACGCCTTTTCCGTTTACAGAAATAAAGGCCGGCGGCCAGGCGATTTTGCGGTTCGCCAAGATGGCGCGCGGCCCCGGCCTTGCGGCCATCGCGGAGCTTATTGACTTCGCCGCGAACCACGACGTCGAAACCACAGCCGTGGGCGTTGAAGACAAACCGTCTTTGCGCGCCTTGTCCAACCTCGGCTTCACCATGGCCCAAGGCAACCTCCTTGCTCCGCCTACGGCCCCGGGCGCGCTATCGGCTCTTCAACCGCACAAGATCCATGATCTGCTCGCGGATGAAGCGCGCGCATCAGACGCGTATCGGCGTAGCTTCGGCGCAGCCGGGTTGAACGCGGAGACCGCCGCAATCAGCGCCATCGACCGAAGCGAGGACGCCTTCGAAGCGTCGCTCCGTCGCCACCTGCGCGAAAGCGACGCTTTTGCGCCGCAATCGTCCCTCTTTAACGCATCAGGACTTGACGTCATGCCCCATCCCAGCGCCACTGAGACACCACTGATTCGCGACCGGCAAGGGGACGATCCGCATCAGCGCTGGCGCAAAGATCTGACGGACGCTTTCGAGGTGACGACGCTTAACGACAACACTGATCTGGCTGCGGAGCAGGGGGGCTATCGCGAGCCGACATTCTCTGAGGAGGCGGAGGCCGCCGGCCTCACCGAGCCGCTTTGGAGCGATGGCGAGGTGGATGAAAGCTTGGCGATCCCCACGCCTCCGGCCGAGCCCTTGGTCGCGGCTCGTCAAGCCAGCGGCTATCCGCGGCGCGCCCGCGCGCAAGGCTGGCGCCGGCGTTGGCGTATCCAGGGCTTTTGGCCCAAGGACTGGCGGCGTTGGTGGTGGAACCCGGCGGAAAGCTCTTTCTAACGCCGCGCCGGGCGTTTTCACAGCCAGGGCGAAGTCCAGCGCAAGTGGATCGCGGGCTTCGCATCCCAAATCTCAAGCCAAGACTGAGAGCCGTTTGCGGCGCCTGAACGGCCCCAGAGATGAAATGGGGCGCACGCCCCATCAACGGCCGCCTCTGACGTTTAGCTGCGGTCTTGCTTGTCCGACTGCGCCCGCAAACGCGTCGGGTCCAGCGACTGCAGCGTGCTCATCGCTAGAGGCGAGAGCACGAGCGCGCCGCGCTGGCCGGCGCTGGTGCGCCGCGTCGCGCCGTAAAGGCCAATCGGGGAGCGCGCGTCGCCCTCCCCTTCGGACACATCGTTCCCCATCCTATCGAGCGCCGGCGCGGCGTTCGGGCGCGCAGTGAGCTTCTGGAGCAACGCTTCGTTCGTACGAGGACGACCGGCGTCATCGTAGAAAACCGATGCGTTGGCGCGGGCGGCCTTCGGAAACAGCTCCGCCGCAGGCGACTTCGGCTCGCGCGCCGCCGCTTCGATCAACGTGGCGGCGCCGTTCACGCCCAAGAAATGAGAGGCGTAGAGTTCGCCTTCGCGCAGCGGCCGGCCGAGGCGCGTCTCCAAGGTCTCGCGACTTTCCACCGCCATCGCTCCGGCGATCAATGCTGACGCTTTGGGATCGAAGCGCAAGGACAGGATGGCGTCCTCAGCCGACTTATCGCCAACAGCGAGACGGCCCGTTGAGCGGTCTTCGGCGATGGCCCCCGCCTCTTTCTCAAAGCCCAGCGCCGGGCCGTGCGTCTTCAGCGCTTGCAGCCAGGTTTGCTCGATGAACTGGAAGAGGCCGGCGGCGCTTGAGGTCTTGGCCTGGGCCCCCGGATTGAAGGAGCTCTCCCGCATGGCGGTGTCGACAAGATAAGAGAAGTCCGCGCCCGTCCGCCGGCTGGCGCTGGAAATCGCGGCGACGATGTTCTGGGAGGCGGCGCTAACGGTGGATCCGGCGGCCATAGGCTAAGCGGCCCCGACGGTGTCATTGAGGAGGGCTTCGACCCGGCCCCAGGCGGTGCGGACGGCTTGCGTCGCAGCTTCTGGATCCTCGCCAGGATCAGCTCTCACAAGCTGGGCGAAATCGCGCAACATTCGGTCGATCACGATCTTCTTTGAGCGGTAATCCGCGCCGCTGAAAAGCAGTTTGCGCAACGTGTCCGCGGCGAGCGCCGCGTCGTCAATCGCCTCGGCCACAGCGAAGGCGGACGCGACGGTGCAGAAGCGATCTGCGGCGCGTTGCCGGATGACGTAGACGTCGTCGAGGTTGAGCGCCTCCTGGAAGCGTTCTTTCTCGCGCATAAGATCGCGGAAATCGGCGTCTGCAACACCGCCCCGATCGTAGCCGAGGCACTTCAGGCGGAGGTCGTAATCCTCCTCCAACTCCATGACGCGCCCCTCGGTCCGCCGCACCTCGTCATGCGCCACCGTCAGGTCGGATTTCGCCTCTTCGATTAGATGATGGCGCTTCATAACCCCACTGCGATCGACCGTTCACCCCGAAGAAATCTCGCTCCGCTGCGCGCGAACGAGCAATTGCACGTTAAATGCGCGAGGCCTTCTAAAGGGTTAAGTAACGGCGGCGCCAAGACTGGAGCGGGACGCCGCAAACGGCGCGAGACGCCCCGCCCCAACGCCGCGAAGCGCTTGGCCGACAATGAGGTCGGCCGTTATCGGCGTGAGCAGGATCCCGTTTCGGTAGTGCCCGAGGGCGAAAAAGATGTCGCTGTCCTCGCGGACGCGGCCGAGAATAGGCGCATTGTCTGGCGTGCAAGGCCGCAAACCCGCCCACGCCTCCTGCACCGGCGCGCCGCGCAGCGCTGGAGCCAACTTGGCCGCCGCCGCCCTCAGGCGGTCGAGCGTCGCCCCATCGACAGAGCGCGATGTTTGGTTGGGCTCCACTGTGGCTCCAACCACCAATCGGCCGCTCGCTTTCGGCGCCAAATACGCGTCCGGGCTGCGGACCACCAAGCGCAGAGCAGCCGGCGCGCCGAGGGGCATCGCCAACATCTGACCTTTCACGGGGAAAACCGGCGCGGGGCGAAAAGGCAGCTCCATATCAGCGGCGGCGTCGCCCGAGGCGACGACGACTTGGTCGAACAAGGCCGGCGCGCCCTCGCCCGACGATGTGACGCGGTAGCCTTCGCCATCGCCAGAGACGGATGCGACGGACGCTTCCCAATAGATGCGCGCGCCCGCGCGCTCCGCCGCGACGGCGAGCGCCGCCAGCAGCTGCCTGTTGTCGACCTGCCCATCGTCGGGCGCATAAACGGCCCCGGCGACGGCGGGCGTCAAACCTGGCTCAAGCGTCCGTGCCGCGTCAGCGTCGACCCACTCCACGCCGACGCCCAGGCGGGCGGCGAGCTGGCTTCGCCGCTGCAGGCTCTCCGCTTCTTCTACCGTCAGCGCCGGACCGATGGCCCCGCAGCGCTGATAGTCGACGCTCACGCCCGACGCTTCTTCCAATTCGGCAGCGAAGGTTCCCCAAAGGCTTCGGCTTTCCTGGCACAAGCGCAAAAAGTCGGCGCTGTCCTCGCCGCTTTCGAAGGCTTCAAAGTCGGCGGCGAGCATTCCCGCCGCAGCCCAACTGGCCGCCTCCGCATCGCCTTCAGGGGTCGGCGCGCGCCGGTCGAAGACATGTACATCGGCGCCGGCCTGGGCGGCGCGCCAAGCGATGGCGAGACCGATGGCGCCGGCGCCGATCACGCAAAGCCGGCCCCCAGCGCTGGTCGATAGGCTTTTTCCCGTCATGCGATACCGTTAATGCGAAACGGCCCCTTACCTTCCACGCGCCGGAACAGCGGCCCAAAAGGCGTTCAAATTACAGACGCTTAAGATGACAACCTCTATAAAGCATGGCGTAGTTCGCGGCGAAAGCTGGGGCGCTTTCGGTCGATCGCATAAAGGAACGTTTGTTTCGTGAAGGCGGCCCGCAATCTCATAGGGCGCGCGATCCTTGCAGGGTTTCTGGCGCTTGGCGGCTCGGCCCTCGCCGATGAGCCGTATATCGACCCTCTCGACGGGCGCGATGGGGGGGCGTGTATTTTTGCGCGCAACATTCGCGACTTCCAAGTGATCGACAGCGAGCACATCATTGTGGAGGGCCCCGGACGCTCCCGCGTCTACCTCATCACGCTCTTCTCATCTTGCGCCGGGGTGCGCTCCGCCAACTCGATGGCGGTTTCGTCGCGAACGGGCCGGGTATGCTGCGGCCGTAACGAACGCATCATGTTCGATAGCGCCTTCTCAAGTTGCTACATCGACCAGATCTTTGAGGTGGAAAGCCGCGACGAGGCTCGCGAGATCGCCGAGAAGCGCTCCGGCGACAGCTAAGCGGCGCGCCTTCGGGCCCGGCGGGGCCCGTCTCCAGCTTGACACAATTTGGTCGCACCCGCGCCCTTTCACGGCGTCACCTTCGCAATTGGGCGTCTTGCTTTTAAACCCTGCGTGACAAGGACGCCTGCCCGCGCGGAACTGCTGCGTATCGCATCCGCGCGGGCTCCGCTTTTCCAAAGCTTCGCCCTCGCACGGGCAACCGCCAATCGCTATATTGGTGGAAAGGTCGCGGAGCCGCTGAGCGCTGCGATCATTGGCTTTCCCCAATCGCAGGCTTTCGACCGTGTCCAAACCAATCATTTTCGCCGTAGACGACGATCCCGATGTGCTGACCGCGGTCGTTCGCGACTTGCGACGTCGATATCAGGCCGAGTACCGCATCGCCCGCGCCATGTCAGGACCAGACGCGATGGAGGCGGTGAAGGAGCTGAAAAGCGCCAGTCTAGAGGTGGCGCTCTTTATCGTCGATCAACGGATGCCGGAGCAAACCGGCGTCGAGTTTTTGGCGGAGGCGACAAAATACTATCCCGAAGCCAAACGCATATTGCTGACCGCTTACGCCGACACCGAAGTGGCGATCCGCGCTATCAATAACATTGGGCTCGACCACTACCTCTTAAAGCCGTGGACCCCTCCAGACGCGGAACTTTATCCCGTCACAGACGATCTTTTGAGCGCCTGGCGCGCTGAGCACCCGACCCAGTTTGAAGGCGTGACGCTCGTCGACACGAGGTGGTCGGCTAGAGGCCACGAGCTTCGAGACTTCCTCGCCCGCAACCTTACCCCCTACCGTTGGCTTGACGCGGAAACGAATCCAGAAGCTGAAAAGCTCATGGCGGCGGCCGGAGAGACGGCGCGCTTGCCCATTGTGTTCCCGCCAGGCGGCGCGCCGCTTATTCATCCGACGACGTCTGAAGTGGCCGACGCAATCGGCCTACACCAGAGCCAAGACCAACCACACTACGACGTGGTCATCATCGGCGCCGGCCCCTCAGGGCTCGCCGCCGCCGTTTATGGCGCGTGCGAGGGCCTAAGCACGCTGGTTATTGAGCGCGAAGCGCCCGGCGGCCAAGCCGGCACCAGCTCGCGCATTGAAAACTACCTTGGTTTTCCCAACGGGCTATCTGGGCGGGACCTATCCCGGCGCGCCCTTGCGCAGGCCCAAAGGTTCGGGGCCGAGTTCTCCATCGCCCGTGATTGCGTCGCCCTTGAATGCCGGTCTCCGAACCACCTCGTCCGCTTGGACGGCGAAAGCGAGATTTCAGCCAAAGCCGTCATCTTGGCGACCGGGGTTCAATACCGGCAACTCGAGGCGCCTGGCGTCTCCGACTTCGAAGGCGCCGGCGTTTATTACGGCGCGGCCACAACGGAGGCGGTCGCCTGCAAGGGCGAGGACGTCTTTATCGTCGGGGCGGCGAACTCGGCCGGACAAGGCGCGCTGTTCCTGGCGAAGTCAGCCCGGAGCGTCACCATCCTGTGCCGTGGCCCGGATTTGAGAAAGTCCATGTCAAGCTATTTGGTGGATCGCATTGAAGAGGCGGAGAACATTCACGTCCTCGCGCATAGTCAAGTGGCGGCCGCCCAGGGCTCGGAGCATCTTGAGAGCGTGACAATCCTCAACAGCAAGACCGGCGAAACCTCCGAAGCGAAAACGTCGTCTTTATTTGTCTTTATTGGCGCGCAACCGAAAACCGACTGGCTGGGCGATTCCATCGCGCGCGATGCGAAAGGGTTTATCGAAACGGGGCCAGACCTTTCGCCAAGCGCTCGCAAAGCCTGGCCGATCGCTCGCGACCCCTTTCTCACTGAGACAAGCCGACCAGGCGTCTTCGCCGTGGGCGACGTGCGATCGACGTCCGTCAAGCGCGTGGCGGCGGCCGTCGGCGAAGGCTCCATCACCATTCAGTTTGTTCACAGACATATCAGCGCGACATGAGCCTTATTGATCAACTCCGCCCCCTTCAGGCCTTCAAAGACCTGTCCGAAAAACGTCTCTCATGGGTCGCCGAGCATAGCGAGCAGGTGTCTTTATCGGTTGGAGAGGTCCTGATTTCGGAGGACGAGGAGGTCTACTACTACCAAACGTTGTTGGACGGTCAGCTCGCGGTGGTCAAAACCATGGAAGGCCAGGAAATCGTCGCCGGCCATCACCAAGGCGGCGAAAGTTTCGGTGAAATCCAACTCTTGAGCGGCGAGCGCACGCCTGTGGCCCTGCGCGCGGTGGAGCCCTCGCGCCTGTCCCGGCTGCCGCTCGAAGCCTTCGAAGAGCTGATGAAAGACAGCGTGCAATTTCGCAAAACTGTCTTCAGCGCCATGATGAGGCGGGTGCGGGGATTAGAGAGCACCATGCGGCAACGCGAGAAGATGGCGGCGCTCGGCTCGCTCGCCGCTGGGCTCGCCCATGAACTGAACAATCCCGCAGCCGCCATGGCCGGCGCGGCGACGGAGTTCGCCGGGGCCGCGCAACGCGCCTACGCGCGCATCGCCACCTTTATTTTGGCGGGGGGCGCCCACGAGGACGCGGATCGGATCACCGCCGCCCTGCCAGACAGCATTTGCTCCATCAAACAGTTCGATTCGCCTACCGCCGCCATGAAGCGGGAAGACGAGATCGCTGATTGGCTGGCGGAGCGCGCCGAGGACGACCCATTCGCGCTCGCCGCCGACTTCGCAGCAGGCGGATGGTCCGTCGACGACCTCAAACGGGTCTCGGAAACTGTTGACGAAGACCTCCTAGACCCCGCCTTGCGCTTCGCGGCTGCGGATTTCGAGATCCGCAAGCTCGCCCACGATATGCAGAGGGCGTCCTCCCGTATCAATGAAATCGTCAGTGCAGTGAAGTCGTACTCCTATATGGACCAGGCGGCCCAGCAGGATGTAGACATTCACGACGGCATCGAAGATACGCTTGTGATCCTCGCACATAAGCTGAAGACTGGCCCCGTGGTCGAAAAAGAGTTCGACCGCAGCCTGCCCAAAATCTCCGTTTACGGCAGCGAATTGAATCAGGTTTGGACGAACCTTATCGACAACGCCATCGACGCGCTTGAAGGGGCGGATGTCGAAGCGCCCTGCATTCGCATTGTCACCCGACGCGAAAACGAAAGGCTGATCGTGGAAGTGATCGACAACGGCCCAGGCGTGCCGGAAGAGATCAAGACCCGAATATTCGAGCCGTTTTTTACCCAGAAGCCGGTTGGGAAAGGCACCGGTCTTGGCCTCGATATCGCGTTTCGCATTGTCACCCACCGGCATCGGGGCGAGCTATCGTTGGACAGCAAACCGGGCGAGACCCGCTTTATTGTCTGCCTGCCGCTAAATGTGGCGCGGTAAGCGATGGCGACAGCACCTCTAACTGCTCTGGGTGCGTTACTGAAATAAACGGTCCATTATAGAGGTCGACCCAACCGCGGACCCGCACGCGCCGCCCCTGCAGTTGAAGCGGCGTTCGCCCCTCGGAACGAAACAAGCGAAGCGCTTTGCTGTCCAGCTGGATTGTAAAGTCCGTACGGTAATCTTCTCCAAAGTTCAGATAGACCGTCCCTCGCACATCTGCGGTTTGGCGCACCACCCCTTCGATGACGCCAAAGCGATGGGCCCGTTCTCCAGCGTTCTCGGCGGTCACCAGCGCGCGCCAAGGATCGGCCCACTGGCCTCGGTTGGCGCGCCGGGCGCCGGCTTCAATTCGTAGGAGCGCTTCAGCTTTCCGGCGGTTGCGCAAGGTTGAGGCCACATGGGCGAGACCCGCGTCAACGAGGCGGGCCTGCGCCCAAACAACGTCGCCCTCTGTGTCATGAAGAAAAACGTGGGCGAGAGCGCGGCCGTGCCGATCCCGCTCAAGGCCGCCGTAATAGAGATGCGCCGTGCGCCTTGCAGCCACCGCCTCCAATGTGCGAGCGGCGGCCTCGGCGAACCTCGTAGCCGCCGGGTGATCGCGCCCGTCGCCCCAAATCTTGGGCGCGGCGATCTCTGCGAGGCGCACCTCAAGGCCGGACGCCAGGCGAAGCGTGTCGCCGTCAATGACGTCCGCGACCGCATCAACCTCCCCCTCTTCGAGCCCCGCCCATATTTCATCTGGCGCGATCATCGGCGTTTCGGCGCGCAAAGGGCTCACGCCCGAAGCGGCGAGCAGGCAGCTCGCCGCAAGCGCCGCCGCTCGCCATAGTGTGATCGCGCGGCGACG
>JBCDJH010000045.1:0-9860 GCA_038747965.1 Pseudomonadota bacterium | reverse complement strand
CAACTTTATCACGAAACCCTTCTTGTATTCGAAGTGTCGGCGACAGCTCCATCGCGCGACTTTACGTTTCATTCACTAGGCTATTGGCTTGTTTGCTAGGAATCGCCGATAGTTGGAGTGTGGATTAATTTGGTTAATCCGCCGTTATCCTTCTACTATAAGTTGTTGGGCGCACAGATTGCGCTTTAGGCGGGCGCTGTCGCCGCTCAAGTGCGGCGATTTAGAAAGCCGGAGGTCGGTGGCGCAAAGCTCGGCTCGACCTATTTTGTAGGTCAGTGTCGTTTTGCTCAGATACCGAGGTTGTTTGATGAAAACCCAGGTCTTTTTTGATGGGTCGTGCCCACTCTGCGTCCGTGAGATCGGTTTCTATCGCCGCCGACGCGGCGCCGACGCCATCACTTGGACCGACATCTCCGGCGCGGCGGAAGGCGAAGTGGCGCCGGGCCTGGAGAAGGGGAAGGCGATGGGGCGCTTCCATGTGCGACGGCCAGACGGGCGTATCGTCTCAGGCGCCCGCGCCTTCGCCGCCATGTGGCGCGCCCTCCCCGGATTTCGCCTGGTGGGGAGGATTGCGGGCGCGTGGCCGGTAGAGCCGCTCCTCGAAGCGGCGTACCGGGCTTTTCTGGTGGTGCGGCCAACCATCCAAAGGTTGACGCCGGCGCCGAGAGAGCGCTGCCCTAGGGACGCCTAGCTCATCCGCGCGCCAGATCATGTCGCGGTCTTGCGCGAAGGCGTCGGCTTAGCGGCTCTCGCTGCGCCAGGCCGCCGCTAGAACGCCGCCAACCACAAGAAGCCATACCCAGGGCGAGGCCAATGGCGTCAAGGACAGGCTGACGGTCTTGTAGGTGTTGCGCTCGATGAGCCCCAACCAGCCGCGCCCAGCGGTTCCAAACGCATCGCGCCCAGCGCGGACTCTGCGAATGGTTGGAAGCTCGGCGGCCCCATAGCGGGCCGGCCAAAAAACGCCGCCGCCCGTTGCGGCGGCGCTGGGCGCAAGTTTGCGATCCGTCGATATCACATCGGCGAACTCCACGGGGTTGACGGGGCCGGAGGCGGCGACCGCCGTCAGCGCGCCGTTGGATATCCGGTAGAGACCGCTTTCAGGGGCCGTTGTCTCCGCGCGCCAAAGGCCGGGCCCCACTTCTGCAAAGTCGGCTCTCGAAACCGCGCCCGACGGCGCTGTGACCTCAGCAGGCGGAACGCTCTCGCCCATGGTTCGGCGATTGAGAATGAGGCGGTCGCCGCGAACTTCAGCGCGCAAATCCTCCTCTTCCAAGTCCGGCTCCTTCATCAGCCAATGCGCCAGGCGGCGCAAAAGCTCAGCTTGCGGACCGCCGCCTTCCACGCCCCGTGACCATAACCAGGAGTGATCCGACATCAGTTGCGCGACGCGCCCCTCCCCGAACCGATCGAGAATCAAGAGCGGAGCGGCCTCAGAGCCGGCCATGAGGGTTTGTCCGGAAATAGGATCGCTCGCGATCTGGCGGAACCAGCGGCCCCAACGCGCATCAGCGGCGCCGCCGGCGCCATTCGCGGCGGGGGGCGAATTCGCTTGGGGCAGCTTTGCGGTAACGGGATGACGAAATCCGAGCCCGGTCAGGTGCGGCCGAAACGCCGCCTCGATCACCTCGCCTGTGGGGCGCGCTGGCAAGAAGCTGGAGAGCGGCGTGCGCGCCAAACTGAAGTAAGGGTGTGCGAAGGACGGGCCGGCCGCGACCAACACGGCCCCGCCCTCCTCCACAAATCGCGCGATGTTGGCGAAATAGATGAACGGCAGAACGCCTCGAAGCCGGTAGCGATCGAAGATAATCAGATCGAAGTCGGAGAGCTTCTCCTGAAACAACTGGCGGGTGGGAAAAGCGATCAGCGACAGCTCGTCGATCGGCGTCCCATCTTGCTTTTCTGGCGGGCGAAGGATGGTGAAGTGCACCAAGTCCACCGATGGGTCCGCTTTCAAGAGATTGCGCCAGGCGCGCTCGCCCGCATGGGGCTCGCCCGAAACCAGCAGCACCTTAAGCCGGTCGCGCACCCCGTTGATCGACAAAGCGGCGCGGTTGTTCAGCGTCGTGAGTTCCCCTTCAAGCGGGGCGACTTCGATTTCGATGACGTTTGGGCCGCCATGCTCCACGGTGACGGAGCGCCGCATCGAGGCGCCGGGCCGCAGCGGCCAGCGCCCGAGAAAGGCGCCGTCGCGCCATACGCTCGCAGCCGCAATGTCGACTTCGCCGTCCGCGGACGCCCTTCCCCGATCCTCGACCTTCAGAACGATATCCACCTGCTCGCCGACAATCCCATAGCGCGGCGCGCTTTCGATGATGAGCCGGCGATCGACCTCATTATCCGTTCCCGTCAAAATCATATGAATGGGGGCGCCCAGCTCGTCCGCCCCAATGAGGGGCGCGTCATGGGCTTGTCCGTCTGTGACGATCACGGCGCCCGCGATGCGCGCTCTCGGCGCGTCGGCGAACGCCGCGTCGAGCGCTGGTTGCAGCAAGGTTCCGTCCGGCGTCTGCGGCGCGTCGACGATGCGAAGATCGAGCGTCTCGTCCGCCTCTAGGGCGGCGCGAAGCTGATTTGTAATCTCCGCAAGCGCCTCAGGCCGCCCGCCGAGATTCTGGCTATCGCTCCGGTCAATGACGAGCGCGGCGATGTCATTAACCGGGTCGCGCTCCGTTTGCCGCAGTTGCGGATTGCTGAGCGCGGCGAGCGCCGCAACCCCTGCCGCGCTGCGCCACAAAGCGCCTCTAGCGCGCCGCCACAGGCCGAACGCCGTGAGCGATGCCACAGCGATCGCCAAGCTTATAAGGAGACTGACGGATATGTGGGGCGCAAGGACGATATCAAGCATAGGCGCGCCCTATTGACCAAGCCGTTCGAGAATGGCCGGCACATGCACCTGGTCGGCTTTGTAGTTCCCAGTCAGCGTGTAGATCACCAGGTTCGCCCCGAAGCGGAAGGCGGACTGGCGTTGCGCCTCCCCGCCCGGAAGAACAGGCAGCATCGGGCGGTCATAGGCGTCGTGAGCCCAAGCTCCGGCCCAATCATGTCCACCGATAATCAGGGGGGAGACGTTATCGTTGCTGGCTCCACGCGCCAGGGCGAGGGCCTCCGCATCCTCTT
This sequence comes from Pseudomonadota bacterium, assembly GCA_038747965.1. Taxonomy (GTDB): domain Bacteria; phylum Pseudomonadota; class Alphaproteobacteria; order Caulobacterales; family Parvularculaceae; genus JBCDJH01. The sequence continues at coordinate 6,740 of JBCDJH010000045.1, read as the reverse complement.
CGAGCGCCCGCTCTCCTCGCCGCTGCGACAAGGGCGCCGCCGAGGCTTCAACCCAAACCCGTCCGCCCGCGAACCGGCCTGGAAAACTATCGAGCAGATAAAAGGACTTGGTGAGCACGTGCTCGGCCGGGATGGACTGCAGGGGCGGGGCATCGAGCCGTTCAAGCACGGCTTGGAGGGTCTCGCGCTCAGGGGTCGAGGCTTCGCCGAGGGCGCGGTCGGCGTCGCGCGTATCCAGCATAAGGACGCCGCCGGTTTTCATATAAGCATCCAGGCGGGCCAGGGCGGGGCCAGAGGGCGGCGCGGCGTCAGCGATCATCGGCCAATAAATCAAGGGGAAGAAGCCGATTTCATCCGCCTCCAAATCAACGCCAACCGGCGCCCCAGGCTCCAAGGCGGTGCGGCGCGCGATGAAAGTGCTGAGCGCGCGCAAACCGGCGGCGCTGACGTCGTCCACCTCCTGCGAGCCCGTGCGCACATAGGCGAGGCGTGTGGTGAGCGTCGCCTCCAACGCCGCCTCAGCGTCCGTGACGTCCGCTGGCGAGGCCGCCTTAGCCGAACCCACGAAACCCGTGGTCCCGAAGGCGCCGAAGCCCGACGCCATGAGGAGGACAAGGGCGGACGCGCTTTGCCGCGCTCCGGCTCCCCTGCGCCCTAGAGAGAGCTTGCCGGCGAGCGCCAGCGCCCCAACCCCGTCAATCAGCAACAAGACGACTGCGACGGTCAATACGGCGCCTGTCAAAGCTTGCGCCGAGCTATCGCCAAAAGTCTCCACACGGACGCCAATCGGAGGGGCGAGCAGCGTCGGGGGGGCGGACTGCTCCAAAAGGTTGAAAGCGAGCGGCGATGACGCTGCGCCGTAGAAGCCCGGCGGGGCGTCTGGCCCCGGCGCGCTATCCCGCAGCCGGCCAAGGGTGGGCGGGGCGAAGGGCGGCGGGGAGCCCAAGCGGCCATATCCGTCTACGACGCGCACGGGCGGATAGGCGGCGCTCAGCGCCGCGCCCTTCTCCCACGCCGCGGGGGCGGCCGTGTCCGCGCGCCCATCGGCGAGGTCGAGGGTGCGCCGAAGCATATCGACGAAGAGCCCCGAAAGAGGCAGCGACGACCACCGCGGATCGGCGGTCACATGGAACAACACGCTCCACCCGTCGCCCCGGCGCGCGCCCGTGACAAGGGGCGTCCCGTCACCCAGCCGCGCCCACGTTCGCTCATCTAGGTCAATGGAGGGTTCGGCCAGCACTTGGCGGCTGACGGTGACATCGCGCCCCGGTTCAAGACCAGCGAAGGGTCCAGCCGCGCTGAAACCCGCAAGCGACTGCGGTTCGCTCCAGGACAACGCGCCGCCGAGAGCCCGGCCGCCGGTCCGCAGCGCCACCGGCAAAAGCGCAGCGTCTTCGTCGCCCGGCTCAAGCGCGGCGAGGCGCGGCCCGGCGAAACGCACCAGCACGCCGCCCGCCCGCACCCAGTCGCTCAGCGCAGCCTCGGCGTCGCCCACCAGGCGGCCCGTGTCCACCAAAACGATGATGGAGGCGTCGCTTTCCGTCAGGGCCAAGACCGTCCCCCGGCGAAACGCAGCGTGCGGGGCGAGCGCCTGCTCCACATAATGGGCGCCGGAAAGCAATGGCTGGTCCTCATCGCTGGACGACGCGGCGAGGCCTACGGATGGTCGTTTGGCGCGGCCGTCCAGCAGATGGACGGCTCCAGCATGCTCGGCGCCCGACAACCGCAAGGCCGATATCCGATTGCGAAGGGCGAGCGGGAGATCAACATCCGCAGTGGCCGAAAGGGCGCCGCGCTCGAAGGCGTAGCGGGCCTCGCCCAGAGTTTTTTGGGACGTAGACACGGCGCGCAGCGCCCCGCTCTGCGATGCGTCGGCCGAGAGGCGCTGAAGCGCGACCCGAATGGGCGCAGGGCCAGCTTGCGCGCTATCGACGCCCGAGTCAGCCGGTTGCACGAAGCCCTCAACCCACGTGACAGTCGGGGCGCCGCCCTGGCGCAAGACAAGCTCTCCGGCTTCGGACGCCGCCTCGGCGAAGGCCGCTGCGGCGCCATAATCGACGCCGTCCGCGATCCACACGATATCGACGCCGCGCGCGCCGCCGCGTTCAGCGCGCCATGTCCCGAAGCGCTCAGCAAGCCCAGCGCGATCGGGCGCCCAGGGACGCGGCGCGATAGCGTCCAAACGGGCGCGCAGATCTTGCGGCGCAAGCGGCTCAAAAGACTGGTCGCCAGGCTCGGCGGTGAGCAGCAGCGCCACCGGCCGGCTTGCGGCGATCGCCGTCTCGGCGGTTTCGATCGCCTCCGCTTGGATGGCGCGAAAGCCCGGCGCGGACGCCCATCCATTGTCGACCACAAGAATAAGGGGCGTTGAGGCGGCGCCGGGGGCGCGGACCGGAGCGTTCCACATGGGACCGGCGAGGCCAAGGATCAGGCTCGCGGCCAGCGCCAAACGCACCGCCAAGACCCACCAGGGGGTGCGAGCGGCCGTCTCGTCGTCCGCCGTGACCTGACGCAGAAGAGCGATCGGCGGGAAGGGTTCGCGCCGCGGCGCTGGCGGCGTCGCCCGCAACAGCCACCACAGCGCCGGCAAGCTCGCCAGCGCCAAGAGCACGCCAGGATGCGCGAATGAAAGCGGGCCCAAAGTCACCAGACGCCCCCGCTTGCGCGCTGACCGGCGATCGCCCCGTAAAGGCTGAGCAGGGCTGCGCTCGCCGGCCGATCGGTCCGGTGAGCGGCGAACGTCCACCCCGCCGCCGCCGCCGCGTCGCTCAAATCCGCCAGTCGCTCCCGCCAGAGCGAGCGATAGCGTGTCGCCGCGCTCTCAGCCCGGCCGAACAACAATGGGCCGTCCCCTTGCGCATCCTCAAATTTCACCCGGCCAAGGAACGGAAAATCCTCCTCCGCCGGGTCGGCGATGAGGAGCGCGTGACCACGCACGCCGCGCTGAGCATAGGCGAGGAAGAGCGCGCGCCAGCTCTGATCGCGCCCTCTTTGGCCCTCGCGCCCTTCGTCCTCCATCGCCTCTGCGCCCAGAAAATCGCCGATCAGAACGGCGCGCCCATGGCGCGGCGGCGTCAAACGGCGCAGCGACGCGCCGCCCTCTTCGCCCAGCGCCAGGTCGCGCGCGAGACGCTCGACCGCTGCGCGCCCGCGGCGCGGCGCCTCGCCGGACCCCAGCCTGGCCACATGCTCTTCCGCGCGGATCAACAGCGACGCCAAAGCGACGGCGAGGACGTCAGCGCGGCGTCTTTTGGTGGGACCGGAGCGGCCCGACCGGTAGTCCATGGTAGGGCCGGCGCTGCGCCAGATCCAAACGGAGCACGCCGCTTCCCACTCATTTTCCCTCACATACAGCCGGTCCGACCGCGCCGACTGTCGCCAGTCGATGTCGCCATACCCGTCTTCCTGGCGGTAGGGCCGATGCTGCCAGTAGCTCTCGCCGAGGCCCTGACGCCGCCTCCCGTGAACGCCCTGAGAGACGGCGGCGGCGACCCTATCAGCCTCCACCAGAAGCGGCGGCAGCCCCTCCGCAAGCGCAAGCGCCTCGGCTTCCGCCTCGCCGTGGCCCGGAGGCTCGGATCGAATGTCGAGTGTCCTTCGACTCAAGACGCCCCCGCCGATCGCCCGAGCGTGCGCGCCGTTAGCTCCTCAATAAGCGCCGATACGTCTCCGCCATCGGCGCGGGCGGAGAAATTCAGCGCAATCCGATGGCGCAGCACGGGCGGAGCGAGGGCCGCCACGTCGTCAAGCGAGGGCGCGTACCGCCCTTCAATGAGCGCGCGGGCGCGAACCGCCATCATCAGGGCTTGGCTCGCCCGCGGACCCGGGCCCCAGGCGATGCGCTCATTGACGCCGGACGCGGCCTCATGGCCGGGCCGGGCGCTGCGCACCAAACTCAAAATCGCATCGACGACGCTATCGCCCGCTGGCATCTGGCGCACCAAACGCTGCGCCGCCATCAGATCCTCCGCGGTGAGCGTGGGCTCAGGCGTCGGCGCGCTTTCTCCGGTGGTCGACAACAACATGTCGCGCTCAGCGGCGAGCGCCGGGTAAGCGACGTCAATCTGCAGCAAGAACCGGTCAAGCTGGGCTTCCGGCAGCGGATAGGTGCCCTCCTGCTCCAGCGGGTTCTGGGTGGCGAGCACATGAAAGGGCCGCGGCGTTTCGTGCCGAACGCCAGCGACGGTGACGTACCGCTCTTGCATGGCCTGCAACAGGGCGGACTGGGTGCGCGGGCTCGCGCGGTTGATCTCGTCGGCCATTAAGAGCTGACAGAACACCGGCCCTGGCAGGAAGCGGAAGGAGCGCGCGCCGTCAGCCGCCTCCTCAAGGACTTCTGAGCCGAGGATGTCGCCCGGCATAAGGTCAGGCGTGAATTGGACCCGCTTGGTGTCGAGCCCCATGACGGTGGCCAGCGTCTTCACCAGCAGCGTCTTCGCCAAACCGGGCGCGCCGACGAGGAGCGCATGGCCGCCGGACAAGAGCGCGATCAACGTTTGATCGATCACGTCATCCTGGCCAAGCACGACTTGGCGCGCAGCCTGGCGCGCAGCCTTCAGCTGTGCGCAGGCGCGCTGGAACTGCTCAATGGGATCCTCCGCATCCGCCGGCGACGGAGCGTGATCGGTTCGGGCTTGATCCGAGGGGGCGTGGGCGCCGGACGGGTCCTTGGCGGTCATTCAGAGAATTCCATCTCACTTCCCGCCCGCTCCTCACCATGAAATGAGCGGACGCGGCTTTTCAAGCCTTTACCTGGAGTCTATTGGCGTCATTATTAACTTTTCGCAGAGACGGTGAGCGTTCCTTCGGGGGCGCCTAGCGTCGAACCACTTTCCTCCCATGTTGGGGAGGAAATATGTCTCAAAAAGGTGCGGGGCGAGCTGTGTGGCGGGTTGTTAAGGGTGCGACGAAGGGGTTCGTTTGGTTTGCGCGCGTCGCGCAGGCCGTCGTGGGTCTCGTCTTTCTATTCATCTTCCTATCCGTCATCGCCGGGATGGCCTCCTCATCCGGCGGCGTGAAGGTGCCGGAGCGGGCGGCCCTGGTCATTGCGCCGCGCGGCGTTTTGGTTGAGCAGGCCCAGGAAACCGATCCGGTGACGGCGCTCACCCAGCAAGCGTTCGGCGGCGGCGAAGACGGCGAGGTGGAGCTTCGCGACATTGTCGACGCCATCGGCCGCGCCGCAAAGGATGAGCGCATCGCCGCCATCGTCCTTCAACTGCAAGAACTCATTATTTCCGATTCGGACGCCAGCAAGACCTATGCGATCGCCGACGCTGTCGATGCGGCGCGGGAAGCCGGGAAGCCGGTGGTCGCGATGGGCGATGCGTACAATCAGTCCCAGTATCTTATCGCCGCCCATGCGGACGAGGTGCTGCTCAATCCGATGGGCGGCATCGTTCTCACGGGATATGGCCGATACGGCTCTTACTTCCGCTCAATGCTCGAAAAGCTCGACGTGACGGTGAACGTCTTCAAAGTTGGCGAGTTCAAGTCAGCGGTTGAGCCCTTTACCCGCGATTCCATGTCCGAGGCCGCGAAGACGGCGAACATCGCGTATCTCTCCGCCCTCTGGTCCGCCTACGTCCAGGATGTGGAGACGGCGCGCGGCTTGCCGGCGGGCGCGCTCGATCGCTATGTGGACGAAGCGGACGCGGTGCTTAGAGCCGCAGGCGGCGATCCAGCCGAGACGGCGCTTCGCGCAGGCCTTGTCGATAAGCTCAGCACACGCCCCGAACAACTGGCTCGATTGATTGAGCTGGTCGGCGAAGACGCGGAGCTTCAATCTTTCGCGCAGATCGATATGGGCGCCTACCTGGCGGCGACCCGCCCGGCGGCCAAGAGCGGCGCGGCGGTTGGCGTCGTGACGGCGGCGGGCGCGATCATGGATGGCGAACAGCCGTCGGGCACGGTCGGCGGGGACACGGTGGCGCGGCTGCTTCGGCAAGCCCGCAACGACAGCGATGTGAAGGCCGTCGTCCTGCGGGTGGACAGCCCGGGCGGCAGCGCCTTCGCTTCTGAGATCATCCGCCAAGAGATCCTGGAGCTGAAGAAAGCCGGCAAGCCCGTCGTCGCCTCCATGGGATCGCTCGCGGCCTCCGGCGGATATTGGATTTCCGCAAGCGCCGACGAGATTTGGGCGCGTGATACAACCATCACCGGCTCGATCGGCGTCTTCGGGCTGCTCCCGACATTCGAGGGCTCGCTTGAGAATATCGGCGTCACGAATGACGGCGTCGGCACGTCGGAACTCGCTGGCTTAAGCCTCGCGCGGCCGCTTTCGCCGATAGCGCGGAGTATCTTCCAACAGTCCGTCGAAGACACTTATGGCGACTTTTTGAAGATCGTGTCCGAGGGACGCGACATGCCGATCGAGCGGGTCGACCAAGTGGCGCAAGGGCGCGTTTGGATCGGTTCAACAGCTCAAAACCTGGGACTGGTCGATGAGATCGGCGATTTGGACGACGCCGTCGCGGCCGCAGCCCGCCGGGCCGACCTCGCCTCCTACGAGGTGAAAGACATCACCCGGCCGCTCACGCCGTTTGAGGAGTTCCTTCTGCAACTCGTTGAAACGTCACAAGCCGCGGCGCCGAGCCTGTTTGCCGCCGAACGCGATGGCGCCCCATCGCTTTTGCAACGGCTCACCCGCCGGCTTGCGGAAGACTTGGAATGGGCGCAGCGCTTTAACGATCCGAACGGCGCCTACGCGCTTTGTGTCGCCTGCGGGGGCGCGGGCGGCTAAT
>JBCDJH010000044.1:0-9935 GCA_038747965.1 Pseudomonadota bacterium | reverse complement strand
GTCGGGCGTTACCTTTACGCTCTGTATACGGTGATCAGGCGGGGGCGGATACCCTTCAAGGCGAACGGGACTGGCGAGGTCCGTTGCGGTCTCCTCCACGGCGGCGAGGAGATCCATGAACGCATCGGCCGATTCCACGGGCGGGAAGAAGACGCACAGGACGCCGTCCCGCTCCTCCAGGGCGAACGCCGTCCTTGGGCCCGGAACGCCGCCCGCGATGGGGGTCGCATCGCTCTCCGTCTCGCCGTCAATCGGGCGCCAGCCGGGCTCATTCTCGGCGGCTGGGGCGGCCCGTCTCTGCAGTCTGGGCGGGAGAGGGCCTCGAGGCGCGAAGGGATCGAGCGGGATTGGAGACGGGGCCGCGTCCGGATCCACATAGGCGAGCGACCGTAGCGGGAGGCGGAAGCCCGCCGCGCTGTCGCCCGGCAGAAGAAACAGCGCGCCGCGCCGGGTGCGCCACCGCTCGCTCCGCCAACGGAAGGCGCGCCGTCGCCCGCCATCGCGGGCTTGAGGCTGTTGAGGATACGGCGTTGGCTCGTAGGATTGGTAGAGTGGGATCACGAAACCCGCCGGCGTCGTCAGCCCCCGGTCAAAAATCTTTCCAAGGCGCGCCCGGTCCTCCGGGCTTTCCAAACGATTGTCGCGCGGATCGATGTCGGGCGCGAGTTTGCGCTCGCGCAGGAGATACTCGGCCGGATCCTCATAGATGGCTTGGGCGTAGTCGGGCTCCAACTCTAGGGCCGCGCACAACGATTCGGAGAACCGGCGCACATCTTCCGCGCCGATGGAGGAGGGGGCGTCTTCGCGGGCGATGAATTCGTCATTCTCCCACACGGGCGCGCCATCGGTGCGCCAGAAGACAGAGAACGCCCAGCGCGGCAAAGGCTCGCCCGGATACCATTTGCCGTCGCCATGCTGGATCGCCCCGCCGGGTGCGAACCTTTTCTGCAGACGGCGCGCAAGGTCGTCCGCATAGCGCCGTTTGGTTGGCCCCACGGCCTCGATGTTCCATTCATCGGCGTCAAAATCATCGGCGGCGACAAAAGTGGGCTCCCCGCCCATGGTGAGCCGCACATCGCCCTCCTCAAGGCGCGCGTCCACCGCCTGGCCGACGGCGTCGATGCGCCGCCACTCTTCTTCCGTATAGGGTTTGGAGACCCGAGGCGCCTCATAGATGCGGTCGACCTTCATGGAGAAATCGAAGGCGACCTCAGCCGCCTCATGGGCGCCTTCGATCGGCGCGGCGGAGCCCGGCAGGGGCGTCGCCGCGAGCGGGATGTGGCCTTCTCCGGTGAACAAGCCGGATGTCGGGTCCAACCCAATCCATCCCGCCCCCGGCGCGTACACCTCGCACCAGGCGTGGAGGTCGGTGAAGTCCGCCGCCGGGCCTTGCGGGCCGCCGATCGCTTTTTCATCGGCGGTGAGCTGGATCAAGTAGCCAGAGACGAACCGCGTCGCGTAGCCCTCAAGGCGCAAGAGGTTGGCGAGCAGCCAAGCGGAGTCCCGGCACGAGCCCTTCTTTAACGCCAGTGTTTGCGCGGGCGTCTGAACGCCGGGCTCCATGCGGATCACATACGCGATCTCCTCATAGACGCGCTGATTGACGGTGACGAAATAGTCAACCGTGCTCATATTCTGCTCAGGCAACAGGCTGCGGAACGCCTCAATCTCCCGCGCCGCATCGAGCGCCAGATAGGGCGCAAGGTCCTGTTTCAGCTTGTCGTCATAGGTGAAGGGAACGTCCTCCGCCTCTTCCTCCAAAAAGAAGTCGAACGGATCGATGGCGGTCATGGATGCGGTGAGATCGACTACGACTTCAAAGCGATCCGTCCGCTCCGGAAAAACAAAACGGGCCAGGTAGTTGCCAAAAGGGTCTTGCTGCCAATTGATGAAATGGCGCTCGGGCGTCACCTTCAGGGCGTAGCTGAGGATCGGCGTGCGGGTATGCGGCGCCGGGCGAAGGCGCACCGTGTGCGGCGCCAAGCGGATCGTCCGATCATATGAATATGTGGTGGTGTGCGTCAGTCCCACATGGATCGTCATGCCAGTTCACCCGCTCTTTTTACCGCGAAGTGCGATGCAGTCGCAGCGCCCCTGGCCGTTGGACAACGGCCGCAATTCAATTAGCCTTTATTTGTTAATTGCCTACGCACCGTAGCGCATGTGGAGCGGCACCCAACCACAGAACGCAATTTTGTCAAAAGAGGCTGATGCGTGTTCAACGAGATGTATGACGGGGATCGCATACGCCCTGAGTACGAAGCGATTGCCTCTTGGATCGAGCGGTCAGGCGCGGATTCCTTACATCTTAAACGGGCGGAAGCGGAACGGCTTTCCCGCAAAATCGGCATTACCTTTACGGTCTATGGGGACGCTGGCGATCCAGAGCGCCTTATCCCCTTTGACATCATCCCACGCATTTTTTCGCGGGCGGAGTGGGACCTCATTGAGCGCGGCGTCAAGCAACGCGCCGGCGCCCTTAACGCCTTTTTGAGAGACGCCTACGGGCCCGGCGAGATCTTCAAAGCGGGCCGCATTCCACTTGATGTGGTGCGCGGAAACAAAGCGTTTGAGCACCAGATGGCCGGCGTTGAGCCGCCGCTTGGCGTTTTCGCCCATATCATTGGCGTCGACTTGGTGCGTGTGGGACAGAACGATTTCTACGTTCTGGAAGACAATTGCCGCACCCCGTCGGGCGTCTCTTACATGCTGGAGAACCGGGAAATGATGGCGCGCATCTTTCCGGAACTTTTCGCCTCCGGAAAGGTCGCGCCCATTGATTCCTATCCCAATCAATTGCTCGACCTTCTGCGCGCCGCCCGGCCGCGGCTCTGCGATGGGGACCCGACGATTGTGGTTCTCACGCCAGGCCCGATGAACAGCGCCTATTACGAACATGCGTTCTTAGCGGACCAGATGGGCGTCGAACTTGTCGAAGGGCCGGATCTGTTTACGGAAGGCTCAAGGGTGTGGATGCGCACCACGGCGGGGCCCCAGAAAGTGGACGTCATCTACCGCCGTATCGACGATGCGTTCTTAGATCCCACCTGCTTTCGGAAAGACTCCGTACTTGGCGTGCCGGGCCTCATGGGGGCGTACCGTGCGGGCGGCGTCACCCTGGTGAGCGCCCCGGGCGCCGGGCTCGCTGACGATAAAGCGATCTACACCTACGTTCCCGACATGATCGAGTTCTATCTTGGCGAAACGCCAATCATCCCGAACGTTCAGACCTGGCGCTGCGCGGAAGCGGAGGACTTCGCCTACACCATGGACAATCTGGCGAGCCTCGTCGTCAAGGAGGTGCATGGCTCGGGCGGATACGGCATGCTCATTGGTCCGAAGTCCACAAAGGCGGAGATAGAGGCGTATGCGGATCGGCTAAAGGCGGATCCCGGCGCCTTTGTCGCTCAGCCCACATTGTCGCTCTCCAGCACCCCGTCTTTGGTGGATGAGGGCATCGCCCCCCGTCATGTGGATTTTCGACCCTTCGTCCTGTGCGGAGAAAAAATGACGATGGCGCCGGGCGGGCTTACCCGCGTGGCGCTGAAGAAAGGCTCGCTCGTCGTCAATTCCAGCCAAGGCGGCGGCGTGAAGGATACGTGGGTGCTGCGCTACTAAGCGCGCGACACGCAATCGCGGGAGAGTTGGTGAACGCATGTTAAGCCGAAGCGCCGAAAATCTCTTCTGGATTTCACGCTATATGGAGCGTGCGGAGAATCTCGCGCGTTTGCTCGATATGGGCTACCGCGTGGCGCGCCTCGGCGATGGCGGCGAGGGGGCGACCAACGAATGGGAGTCCGTCATCCTGAGCGCCGGCGCGGCGAACGGTTTCGCTTACCCGCTCGAGGCCGCAAATCAAGAAACAACGTCCGAATGGCTCATGGTGAGCGGCGCGAACGCCTCCAGCGTCAAGTCGTGCTTCGGCCGCGTGCGCGCCAATGCGCGGGCGATCCGCACATCGCTCACGTCTGAAGTATGGGAAGCGGTTAACGACGCCTGGATGGATATTCGCGATCTCGATCACGATGCGCTTGCGGGGAGCGGCTTGCCCGGGGCCATCGATTGGATCAAGCAGCGGGTGGCCCAGTTCAGAGGCGCCGTGGACAGCACCCTGTTGCGAGACGAAGGGTATGATTTCGTTCGCCTTGGAATCCACCATGAGCGCGCCGACAGCACAGCGCGTCTATTGGATGTGAAGTATCACGTTCTGCTCCCGAGTGAGGAGCGCATCGGCGGCAGCGTCGATTATTATCAATGGGTCAGCATTCTGCGGGCGGCGAACTCGCTGCTTAGCTATCAGCGCTACCACAAAGATGGCGTCAAGCCGTGGCATGTGGCCGAGTACCTGATCCTGAACCGGGAGTCGCCGAGATCGCTCACCTATTGCTATCAGGTGATGCTTCGCCATTTCGCCAACCTTGCGGAGGATATGGGGCAGCGCTGGCCCTGCCATGATCTCGCCGAAGCAACGGCCGCGCGGCTTGCAGGCGCCACGATTGATAGCGTCTTCGCGGGGGGCCTGCATGAGTTCCTGTCAAGCTTCATCATCAGCAACAATCAGCTTGCGGACGCGGTTGGGAGCGCCTACGGATTTACCGGGGCGCTATCGCGGAACGAGAACGCTGTCGAAGCAGAGCGATCCGCGTAAGTCTCTGAAAAAATTGAGATATATGGGCGGCTCATCAGGCTTTGTCTGTTGACGGCATAAGGAGGCGCCTCGCGGGCGGGAGCGTGTCTTCGTGACCTATTGTGTGGCTTTAAAGCTCAATGAGGGGCTTGTCCTGTTATCCGACACTCGCACCAATGCGGGAATCGATAATGTCTCCAAGTACCGGAAGATGTTCAACTGGGCTGTGCCGGGCGAGCGTGCGATCGCCTTGATGACATCGGGCAATCTGTCGGTGACCCAAGCCGTCATCAGCCAACTGCAAGAGTCGATCGACAACGCTGCGGAGGGGGTTGAGACCATCCTTACCGCGCCGTCCATGTTTCGCGTGGCGGAACTGGTGGGCGACGCCATGCGCAACGTGCAGGTGCGCTATGGGCCGGCCTTGACGGCGGCCAACGCCTCTGCCTCGATCATCCTCGCAGGCCAGATAAAAAGTCGATCCTTGCGGCTCTTCATGGTTTACAGCGCAGGGAACTTCATCGAGGCGACTGACGACACGAATTACTTGCAGATCGGTGAAATCAAGTACGGGAAGCCGATTCTTGATCGGGTCGTTACGCCTGAGACGAGCATTGAAGATGGGTTGATCGCCGTCTTTCTCTCCATGGACTCCACAATGAAGCCGAATATGTCCGTCGGCATGCCGCTCGATGTGGCCGTGATCCTGGCAGACACATGCGCCTTCGAGCAATACCGGCGGATTGAAGCGGACGATCCGAAGTTTATTGAGTTGAGTACGGAATGGTCTGAGGCGCTTCGGGACTCGTTCGTCAAGATGCGTCCTATCGACGTGTGACGTCTGTCGCCTCCTCCGGCGACGCGCGGCCCCTTGGCCGAACGTCGCCTGAGACGCCCTCCAAAGCGTGAGGCGCCAAGGCTTGCACGAGCACGCGGCCGGGATCGACCGGCCCGGGCATGACAAGCGCGCCCCTGACCGACGGTTCAAACCCCGCGCGCCCATAGTAGGGCGCGTCTCCCACCAGCAGCATCCGCGTTTCGCCGAGCGCCGCGGCGGCGCTTACGGCCGCTTCAACGAGGGCGACGCCCCAACCGGCGCCGCGCACCGCCTCCTCAACCGCGAGCGGCCCCAACAACGTCGTTGGCCATTTTGCGCCTACAACCACGGGCCAACACCGCACGCTGCCGCGCACTGCGCCGCCTCCGTCAATCAACACAAAACAGGTTTCGGGTAGGGATGCGTTGCCTTCGCGCAGACGCGCGGCGGCCCGGGCGTGGCGCGCCGGACCGAGCGCGCGGCGATAAAGACTTGCGACGCCGGGCCTATGGCGCGGCTTTTCGAGTTCGATGTTCATGGCGACGGCGACCTTCGCGGCGGATACCGGGCTGAGGAAAGCGGCGCGCCCCGGGGCGCGCCATCATATGCGCGCGTCGAAACGCGCGCCGATCATCGCGATCGTCGCCGAAATCCGTTGTTGATCAGGTCCTGCCCCATGTGCGCCGCGTAGCACGCCGCCTCGGGCGGGTCAAAACCCGGAGGCGCCCGCCCCATTTACCTAAAGGTCGGCGAATTTCGCCGGGAAACGACCAAGAACGCATATATGGTGCGACAAACAAACACCAGTGATCCGCGTATCGGGCTTCTACGTAACCAATATGACGAAACAGATTGGTTTTTTCCGATGAACGATCAGAAATTCATTCTCGAAGACTATTTCGACGGCGACATCGCCGCTTGGGGTGTCTTCCGCGCGCGGTTTGGCGACAAGAAGCGCTCTTTTCGCATGGATATTGAGGGCGCGCGCGACGGTTCGATCCTGACTTTGGACGAGCGCGTTCTCTATGACGATGGCGAGCGGGGCGATCGTTTTTGGACGTTCACCCGGAAGAGCGACACGCTCTATGAGGGCGTCACCGAAGACGTGCCCGGCGTTTCCCGCGGCGTGGTGCTCGGTGATGAGATCCGATGGAGCTACGATTTCCGCCTGAAGGTGGGCGAGCGCGGCGTGCCCTTCGAGTTCGACGACAGAATGTACTTGATGGACAACGAAACAGTCCTGAACCGTGTGGTCATCAAAAAGTTCGGCGTTCGGGTTGGGGACATCACGGCCTCCTTCCATCGCGACGCCGCGGTGGCGCGGAGCGCCCTTGCCGAGGTGGCCTAGCGGCGATCCGCAACGGGCGTGTGTTCCCAAAAGTTAATTTGCTTTGAACGGCTGCGAGGGCGAAGGTTCGGGACGAATTTAACGAGGTCCCTATGCCCTTCGGTCGTTTTTTACCCGCTAGTGCTGTCGCCGCAGCGCTCCTAGTGGTTTCTGTTTTCGCCGGACCGCCAGCAGCGGCGCTGTCATCGGTGAGCGTCTCGGGTTTCGATGATGCGGCGGAGGCGGTCAGCGACTTTTCTGACTACACCAGCTTCTACGTCCAGTCGGTGACGGCGGAGGTCGAAGCCAATGAGAGCCGGCAGTTTCGGCCCAGCGAGGGGTTCAGCACCGCGATCTCGCAAGACGAAATCGAACAGCAGGCGGACCGGCTAGAGGCGCAGCTGGAGCGATGGCTGTCCAGGCGTATAGAAGCCGCTGATGGCCCGGGCGAAGGCGTGCTGGTTATCGACGCTGTCCTCACCGAACTCATCCCAACCCGTCCAACGCTTGAAGGCCTCAGCCAGGAGCCGACCCTGTCGCTTTCGGGCTCGGTAGGCGTTGGCGGCGCAGCCGTGCGGATCGAGATCAGCGACGGCGCCTCTGAAGAGGTGATCGCTCAATACTCAGACACGCGCACCAACGGAAATCTCAACGACGGGCTTCCGCGCATTGGGGTTTGGTCTGACGCGGAGCGCGCTTACAGCAGCTGGGCGCGCAGCCTGGCGCGGCATATCAGCAAAACGATCGGGGAGGCCGAGTAGGCGGCGGCCTCCTTCGCTGGGGGCCCTGCTCTGCGCGCTAAAGATCCTCGGGGATTCGCACATGGCAGGCTTCGCCGATGCTCGGCCGCCGCACGACGACGCGCTTTGCGAGGGGAAGCGGCGCCCGCAGCCGCTGGGCGATCCAACGGCCGAGGCCTTCTAGGGTCGGTTTTTCCAGCCCATCGATTTCGTTGAGCAGAGTGTGGTCGAGTTCGTCCCTGACCGACGCGAGCGCCGCCGTCACCTCGCCGAAATCCATGACCCAGCCATGCGCCGCGTCCGGCGCTCCCTCCAACGTCACTTCGACCACAAAGGAGTGGCCGTGCATGCGCCGATAGGGGCTTTCATCGGCCGCGTTCGGCATGAAGTGGGCGGCGTCGAACTGAAATGACTTTACAATTTCCATGGCTGCGTCTCGCCGCCTCTATCCGGCGTCAGGGGATCGAAAGGTACTTGTGGGTCTGAAGGCTCAGCCGCCATTGCGGATTGGTTTTGCAATAGGCGATCGCCAGGGCGGTATGCTGGTCCCGGTCCGCGTCGTCCAGCGGTTGCAGCAGATAATGATCAAAAGCGAGGTCCGCCACCATGTCCGGCGTCAGGCCGGCCTGGGGAAACACGAGTTTCAGCTCGTCGCCCTCCCGTTGGCGCAGGGGCGCGCCCGCTTTGGGGCTCACGCAAATCCAGTCGATCCCCATAGGCGCTGGCAGCGTCCCGTTCGTTTCGATGGCGATTTGAAATCCCTCGTCGTGAAACGCGTCAATCAAGGCCTCGTCGAGCTGCAGCAATGGCTCGCCGCCGGTGCACACGAGGAACGGCGCAGCTTTTGGTCCGAAGTCCGGCGGCCAGAGACGGCGGGCGGCGTTCGCCAGGGCCGTTGCGTTCTCGAAACGACCGCCGCCCGGCCCATCCGTCCCGACAAAATCCGTATCGCAGAACCGACAGACGGCGCTGGCGCGATCCCGCTCAAGCCCGCTCCACAGATTGCAGCCAGCGAAACGGCAAAACACGGCCAGCCGGCCGGCCTGCGCGCCTTCGCCTTGAAGGGTGAGGTAAAGCTCTTTCACGCTGTAGGTCACGGCCGGCTCGCCTCGTAGGCCGCGAAGCCCTTCGCGCGAAGCTCGCAAGCGGGGCACGTCCCGCACCCGTACCCCCACGCATGGCGAACCCCGCGCTCGCCGAGATAGCAGCTGTGGGTTTCTTCGACGATCAGCTCCACCAGGCCCCGACCGCCCAGGCGTTCCGCCAGCCGCCAAGTTTCGGCTTTATCGATCCACATGAGCGGCGTCTCGATGGTGAAGCCCGCGGCCATGCCCTCATTGAGCGCGGCGCCGAGCGCTTTGATCGCGCTGTCGCGGCAGTCGGGATAGCCGGAGAAATCCGTTTCGCACATGCCGCCGATGAGGGTCGACGTGCCGCGTCCATAGGCGAGGGCGGCCGCGTAGGTCAGGAAAACAAGGTTGCGGCCCGGCACGAAGGTGCTCGGCAGCCCGCTCGCGCCTGTCTCAATGGGGCGCCGGTTCGCGGAGGCGCCGGTCAGCGCCGTCTCGGAGAGCGCGCCGAAGGAGGAGAGATCGACGACAAAGTCGTCCCCAAGCTGCGCCGCCCATTCCGGAAACTGGGCGCGCATGGCTTTGAGGACAGCTTGGCGCGCCTCCATCTCCACCATATGCCGCTGGCCATAGGTGAAGCCGACGGTCTCCACATAAAACCCCTTGCTCAACGCCCAGGCGAGGCAGGTTGCGGAATCCTGGCCGCCGGAGAACAGCGCCAGCGCTTTTTGGTCGGTTGCGCTCATCGGGTCGCATATACTGAAGCAGAAACGAAAGCGCATCGCGCCCATGCGGCGTCTTTGCTCTGGAGGAGAAGAAGACCGCTACGCCATGTCTGACGTCGTGCTTGTTTATATGACCGCGCCCGATGAGGCCACCGCCATGGGCCTCGCCCGCGCCCTGGTGGAGCGGCGTTTGGCGGCCTGCGCCAATGTCATTCCGGGGATGCGGTCGGTCTACCGCTGGAAGGGCGAGATCGAAGAGGACGGGGAGCTCATCGTCATCGCCAAGACGCGAAAAGATAAAGCGGCCGCCTTGCGCGACGCGGCGGCGGCGCTGCACCCGGCGGAGACCCCCTGCATCCTGACCATCCCGGTAGACGCGGCGGCGAGCGCCGCGCCCTTCATCGATTGGATCGCCCAGGAAACCTTAGGTGAGGCGCCTTAGAGCGAATTGCAGCGCAAACCGCTCTAAGAGACCGGGCGCGTCAGGTTTCCGGGATCACCGCTTTGAATTTCTTCGCGGCGACGTCGCGCGCTGTCGCGGCGATTTTGCGGTAGGCGTCGGCGCGGCCGGCGCTCTTGCGCCATACAAGACCGATTGAGCGGGTGACGCCGCGGCCGCTCAACGTCTT
>JBCDJH010000043.1:0-10071 GCA_038747965.1 Pseudomonadota bacterium | reverse complement strand
CGCGAAGGGATCCGCTTCAAAAAAAACCGTGTTCGCCAGTGAGCAAGATCGCGGCGATGTCGCGCTGGATGTGGCGCAGCGACCAGAAAAATCTGGACCCAACACGCCTTGTCTTCATTGACGAAACCGGAGCTGCAACCAGCATGGCCGCGGGCTATGGTTGGGCGCCTAAGGGCCAGCGGCTGCTTGCCAGGACACCGCACGGGCACTGGCGCACAACGACCTTCGTCGCCGGTCTGCGTCACGATCGCATCGTTGCGCCGATGACCATTCCATGCCCCATGAACGGTGCGGTCTTTAAAGCTTATGTCGGAACGTTTCTCGTGCGCGACCTTACCCCTGGCGACATCGTCATCATGGACAATCTCGCATCACATAAGAACGATGTTGTCCGCAAACGGATTGTAGTGGCGAGCGCAGAACTCTTGTTCCTGCCGCCTTACTCGCCAGACCTCAATCCCATTGAGAAAGTCTTCGCTAAGCTCAAACATCTTTTGCGAAGAGCTACAAAACGAACCGTCGACGCCCTATGGGATGAAACCGGAACCCTGCTCGACTGCTTCAGCCCAAAGGAATGCGCAAACTACATCGAAAACGCAGGATACCGATGCATCTGATATTCAAAATGCTCTAGAACTGTTCGCCTCATGCCAAATCCGATGGCCCGAAGGAGTCCGGCAAGAGGTCGTTGATGGTGAAACGCCGCAAGCCGCCAGCCCCGTCGGGGGCGATGATCTGCGTCGATCCGTCAGCGAACTCATTAATCCGTTGGCGGCAGCCGCCGCACGGTGCACAAAAAACGTCGCCCGACCCGCCGACGACGGCGATTTTCACAATCCGGCGCCCGCCGCCCAGCGCCATAGCGCCAATAGCGTTGGCCTCCGCGCAAGCGCCTTGCGGATAGGCGGCGTTCTCCACGTTGCACCCGCGATGAACAACGCCCGAATCATCGAGAATTGCGGCGCCGACAAGAAACTTCGAGTACGGTGCATACGCATTTTTCTGCGCCTCGCGGGCCGCGGCCATCAACTCGTCGTCAGAGATCTCCGTCATGCGGTCTCCTGCGCCGCGGACTTTTTCATGGCGTCGAACATGGGGTGGAAGGCCGGGCGTTTCACATAGCGCCCCGCCCCACGCACGGCCCTGAGATCGCCTTCGGTATAGACAACGGCGCCTTGGGAAATGGTGTGGCGCGGAAGGCCTCTCACTTCCATACCCTCAAAGATGTTGTAATCGACATTCTGATGGTGGGTTTTGACGGAGATGGTTTTTGTCGCCTCCGGGTCCCACACCACAATGTCCGCATCCGCCCCCGGCGCCACCGCGCCTTTCCGCGGATAGATATTGAAGATCTGCGCGGCGTTGGCCGACGTCACCGCCACGAATTCCTCGGGCGTCAACCGGCCGGTCCCGACGCCATGGGTCCAAAGCACCGCCATGCGGTCTTCGACGCCGCCGGTCCCGTTGGGGATCTTGGTGAAATCGTCTTTGCCCATGGCTTTTTGATCGGCGCAGAAACAGCAATGGTCCGTCGCCGTCGTCTGCAACGCTCCGGACTGAAGGCCCGTCCACAGAGCGTCTTGATGCTCCTTCGGGCGGAAGGGGGGCGACATAACATGGGCGGCCGCCACCTCGAAGTCCGGATGATCGTAGACGCTGTCGTCAATCAAAAGGTGCCCGGCTAACACCTCGCCGAAAACCCGGTGCCCGTCGTCTCGGCTTTGGCGGATGGCCGACAACGCCTCTTTGGTGGAGACATGGACGAGGTACAGCGGAATGCCCAAGACCTCAGAGAAGCGAATGGCCCGGTGGGCGGCTTCGCCCTCGACCCGCGGCGGGCGGGACAGCGGGTGCCCCTTTGGTCCCGTGATGCCTTGCTCCAGTATTTCCTTTTGGAGCTGATAAACAAGCTCGCCATTCTCCGCATGGGCCGTAACGATGGCGCCCAGCTCCAGCGCGCGGCGGAAGCTGTTATACATGATCTCGTCGGTCGCCATGATAGCGCCTTTGTAGGCCATGAAGTGCTTGAAGCTATTCACGCCCTCCTCGCGGACGAGCGTTCCCATATCGGCGTGAACGCTCTCGTCCCACCAGGTGACGGCGACGTGGAAACTGTA
The DNA here is from genome assembly GCA_038747965.1 of Pseudomonadota bacterium. Taxonomy (GTDB): domain Bacteria; phylum Pseudomonadota; class Alphaproteobacteria; order Caulobacterales; family Parvularculaceae; genus JBCDJH01. The sequence continues at coordinate 7,954 of JBCDJH010000043.1, read as the reverse complement.
GTCGCCCGCAGCTTTTTCAGACCACTCCCGCCAGGTGCGATAGGCCTCCATCAAGGGCTGCTCGGGCGCGGGGATCACGAAATCGATGATCATCGTCGTGCCGCCCGCGAACCCCGCCGCCGTGCCGGTGTAGAAATCCTCCGACGCGACGGTGCCCATGAAGGGCAGCTCCATGTGGGTGTGGGGATCAATGCCGCCGGGCATCACATAGCAGCCATCCGCCTCAACCACCTCCGCGCCCGCCGGCGCCTCTAGATCTGCGCCAACCTCTTTGACGACGCCGTCCGCGCACACCACGTCGCCGCGAAACCGGTGGTCGGCGTTGACGATGGTTCCTCCACGAATGAAAAGAGACATGGGGCTTTTACCCTTCCTCTGTGGCCAAGGGCGCGGCCTGCCCCGCGCCAAGCTGGGCTTTCAATAAGGTCGTTAAAATCCAGTAGGTTATCCCGCCGACGAAGAAACCAACGAACCAGGCGTACGCATAGATCGCTTCAAAGAACGCGGGAGCGCCGGGGATCGCGCCGATTGCGGCGAGGAAGCCCGGCAAGCTCGGCGCCGCGCCAATAACGAGAGCGGCGAGCCCCGCCGGGTTCCAGCCGCCCATGGCCTCATACCTGCCATCGCGGCGAAAGAGCTCCGGAACCGCGAGGTTCGTGCGCTGAATGATAAAGTAGTCGGCGAGCAAGATGCCGGCGATGGGCCCGAGCAACGCGGAGTAGCCGGTGAGCCAGGTGAAGAGATAGGTGCTGGCGCTCTCCATCAACTTCCATGGGAAAATAGCGATCCCGAGCCCAGCCGTGATGTATCCCCCCATCCGGAACGAGATCCGCCCAGGCGCGAGATTGGAAAAGCCGTAAGCCGGCGCCACCACATTCGCGGCCAGGTTTGTGGTGAGCGTCGCCACCGCCAAAGCCGCAAGAGAGACAGCGACGCCAAAGCCGCCCATGCGGGCCGCGACTTCAACCGGGTCCCAGATCGCCTCGCCATAGATCGTCGCCGTCGCCGATGTGACGGCGACCCCCACAAAGGCGAAGGCCGCCATGGGGATCGGCAGCCCAACAGCTTGGCCGATCGCTTGGTCCCGCTGGCTTTTCGCATAGCGCGTGAAGTCCGGAATATTGAGCGCCATCGTCGCCCAAAAGCCCACCATGGCGGTGAGGCTGGCGAAGAAGAAGGGCCAGAAGTCGCCCGCCCTTTCGCCGCCTGGGCTGAAAGCCGAAGGCGCCGCCAGCATTTGGCCAAAGCCGCCGGCCTCAAAATACGCCCAGGCGAGAAGCGCGAGCGACATGAGAATGAGGAACGGCGCAGCCAGGACCTCAAGCCAACGAATAGAGTCCGTCCCGGCACGGATGAAGTAGACGTGCAGGCCCCAGAAGGCCAGGAACGACAGGGTCTGCGCCAAATCAATGCCGAGAAGCGGCAACGGCGTTCCGGCGATCGCCCCGCCGGTGACGCCATTCAGAATGGCGTAAATGGCCGAGCCGCCCACCCAAGTGTTAATGCCGAACCATCCGCAGGCGACGAGCCCCCGCGCCACCGCCGGGATCTTCGCGCCCTCTGGCCCGAAGGAGGAGCGCAGCAACACCGGGAACGGAACGCCGTGCTTCGCCCCCGCATGGCCCACCAGGATCATCGGCCCCAGGATGATGGCGTTGCCGAGGAGAACCGTGAGCGTCGCCTGCCACCAGGCCATCCCCTCCCCGACGAGCCCGGAGGCGAGCAAGTAGGATGGAACGCACACGACCATCGCCACCCAAAGCGCGGCGAAGGCCTTCCAGTCCCATGTGCGCTGGGCGGAGGTCGTCGGCGCGAGGTCGGCGTTCCAGAGGGTGAGGTCCGGCCCCAACTCCTCCTGGCCGATCGCGTGGGAAGCGTCGAGGCTTCGCTCCGCGATCTCCTCAGCGCTTTCCGGCGCGTCCACCATGCCGCTACTCACCCCGCGTCAGCGGCGCATAGGTGGAGGGCCGGCGATCCCGGAAGAACTGCCAGCCATTGCGCACCTCTTGCACCATGCCCATGTCCATATCGTGGATGATGAGTTCATCCTGGTCGCGGCTCGCCTCTTTCTCGATTTGGCCGCGCGGGTTGACGAAATAGCTCTGCCCGTAGAATTCGCCGATCTCCCAGGGCTGCTCGACGCCGATGCGGTTGATGGCCCCGATCCAGCAGCCATTGGCCGCGGCCGACGCCGGTTGTTCAAGCTTCCAAAGATACTCCGATAGCCCCGCAACGGTGGCGGACGGATTAACGATGTATTCCGCGCCGTTCAGCGCCAAAGCGCGCCAGCCTTCCGGGAAATGGCGATCGTAGCAGATGTAAACGCCCAGCTTGCAATACTGGGTGTGGAACACCGGCCAACCGGACGCGCCCGGCTTAAAGAAGAACTTCTCCCAGAAACCGGCGACCTGAGGAATGTGCGTCTTGCGGTACTTGCCGAGATAGGAGCCGTCAGCGTCGATGACGGCCGCCGTGTTGTAATAGACGCCGGAGACGTCGTCGCGCTCATAGATCGGGACGACAATCACCATTTGGTGCTTTTTCGCGTAGTCCTGCATGAGCTTGGTGGTCGGCCCATCCGGGATTGGCTCCGCCGCCTCGTACCATTTAATGTCTTGGCTCGGACAGAAATAGGGCTGGGTGAAAACCTCTTGGAAGCTGAGCACCTGGACGCCTTCGGCGCCCGCCTGATCGATCAGCGGCATATGCGCCTCAATCATCGCCTGACGGATCGTCTCAGGGCTCTCGTCCGTGGACGCCTTGAGGCCCATCTGGATCAGTCCGCCGCGCAAAGTCGCCATTGTTCAAAATGCTCCGAATCTAAGGGTTAGCTGTTGCTAGGAAAACGGAATTCAGCGCCGGCGCGGATGCCCGTAGGCCACCGCGAGGTGACGGTGCGCAGGCGCGTGTAGAAATGCGCCGCTTCCGGACCGTAAATGCCGTGGGCGCCGAAGATTGAGCGCTTCCAGCCGCCGAAACTATAATATCCGACGGGCACCGGGATAGGCACATTCACGCCGACCATGCCGACTTGGATTTGCGAGGTGAAATCGCGCGCCGCGTCCCCGTCCCGAGTGAAGATGGCCGTGCCGTTCGCATAGGCGTGGGAATTCACCATCTCCGCGGCGCTCGCGTAATCCGGGGCGCGCACGACGGAAAGGACGGGCCCGAATATCTCCTCGCGGTAAACCGTCATCTCCGGCGTCACCCGGTCCAGCAAAGTGCCGCCGAGCCAATATCCCTCCTCATAGCCCTGAAGGGAGAGGCCGCGCCCATCGACGACCAGTTCGGCGCCTTCCTCCGCGCCGCGATCGATATAGCCGCTCACCTTATCCCGGTGGGCGGCGCTGATAAGCGGGCCCATTTCGGCGTCGCTGTCCGTACTCGGCCCAATTTTGAGAGCGCGCACCCGGGGCGCGAGTTTCTCTATCAAACGGTCGGCGGTTTCCTCGCCCACGGGCACGGCGACAGAGACGGCCATGCAGCGCTCGCCGGCGGAGCCGAAGCCCGCCCCCATAAGCGCGTCCGCCGCCTGGTCGAGATCGGCGTCCGGCAAGATGATCATATGGTTCTTGGCACCGCCGAGGGCCTGCACCCGCTTCCCGGCCGCGCAGCCGGCGGTGTAGATATATTCCGCAATCGGCGTTGAGCCGACAAAGCTGATGGCGGAGACGTCTGGATGGGAGATCAGCGCGTCCACCGCCACTTTGTCTCCATGCACGACGTTCAACACGCCGTCAGGCAGCCCCGCCTCAGCGAAGAGATCGTGGACAAGATTGGCGCTGGAGGGATCTTTCTCCGACGGCTTCAACACAAAAGCGTTGCCGCAGGCGAGCGCCATGGGGATCATCCACAATGGCACCATCGCCGGAAAGTTGAAGGGCGTAATCCCGGCGACGACGCCAAGCGGCTGACGCTCCGCATAAACATCAACGCCGGCCGCCACATTGCGGCTGAAGTCGCCTTTCAGCAGCGACGGCGCGCCGCAGGCGAATTCGACAACCTCCAGCGCCCGGGTCACCTCGCCGAGTGCGTCGTCGTGCGTTTTGCCGTGCTCGGCGCTGATCGTGCGGGCGATGTCGTCCCGTCGCCGCGTCATCAAATCGCGCATGGCGAACATGACGCTCGCGCGCTTGGCGGCGGGGGCTGCGCCCCATTCCGCCGCGGCGGCTTTGGCGGCGGCGACGGCCGCGTTCACCTCGCCTTCATCGGCGAACGCGACGTTGGCGGACTGGGCGCCCGTGGCCGGATTGAAAACAGGGCCGCTGCGCGCGCCGCCGGCCACGCGCCGGCCGCCAATGATGTGCTCAATCGCCTGCATGGCGGCGTTCCTCTCTTTAAAGGCGCCGCGTCCGGCTATTCCGCAGCGGTGCGCATCGGGTTTTTCGGATGCTCCGGCCACGTCACCGGCGCAAGGCCGTTTTGAACCGGCACCATCTCGATACAATCGCTTACCGGACACACATGGTGACAGAGATTGCAGCCGACGCATTCCTCGTCGATCACCGTGAAGCGCCGGCCGCCTTCAGCTTTGGCGTCGATGCGGATCGCTTGGTGGGAGGTGTCCTCACACGCGATGTAGCATCGTCCGCACTCGATGCATTTATCGTCATGAATCAACGCCTTCAGGTCGTAATTCATGTTGAGCGCATTCCAGTCGACCGTATTGCGCACGGCGCGCCCGCGGAAATCCTCGATGGACTGGTAGTTCCGCTCCGCCATGAAGGCGCTGAGCCCGTCGATCATGTCCTCGACAATGCGGAAACCGTAGAGCATCGCCGCCGTGCAAACCTGGAGGCCGCTTGCGCCGAGGGCGATAAACTCGGCCGCGTCCCGCCATGTATGAACGCCGCCAATGGCTGAGATCTCAAGCCCCTGCAGCTCGGGCGTGCGGGCGATCTCCGCCGTCATATGCAGCGCGATGGGCTTCACCGCCGCGCCGCAATAGCCGCCATGGGTGCCCTTGCCGTCTACGGAGGGGGTGGGCGCCATCGCGTCCAAATCCACCGACACAACGGAGTTGACCGTGTTGATCAGCGACACCGCATGGGCGCCTCCGGCCTTCGCCGCCTCGGCTGGAACCAGGATGTCGGTGACGTTCGGCGTCAGCTTCGTGAACACCGGCAGGCCCGTCGCCTCCCGCACCCAGCGCGTTGTTTTCTCCACGAACTCCGGCACCTGGCCTACGGCGGAGCCCATACCGCGCTCGCACATGCCATGGGGGCAGCCGAGATTAAGCTCGATGCCCTGCACGCCGGCGTTCGCGACTTTAATGGCGAGATCCTTCCAGGCGTCTTCTTCCAAGGTCGCCATGATGGAGCCGATGATGACGCGATCCGGCCATTCCCGCCGCGTCTCCTCGATTTCCCGCAGGTTCACGTCAAGCGGACGATCTGAGATCAGCTCAATATTGTTGATGCCCAGAACTTTGCCGTCGTGGGAGCGATGCACCCCGTAGCGGCTCGTCACGTTCACGACGGGCGGATCGGCGCCCAGCGTCTTCCAAACAGCGCCGCCCCAACCGGCTTCAAACGCGCGGACGACGTTATACTTCTTGTCCGTCGGCGGCGCAGACGCGAGCCAAAACGGATTGACGCTTTCCACGCCCGCTATCACGCATCCCAAATCCGCCATTCGTCCTGGCTCCTCCCGCCCGGCTAGACCAACCTGAAGATCCGATGGACCGTCAGGACGCTCCAAAGTCTAAGCACGCGCTTTGCGACCCGGAAAACCGATGCAACATCTTCCTGCAAAGCGTGTCAGTGCGCAGCTCCGTTCGATTTAAGGGCGGCGTCCACCGCATGGGCCGCCCGTTTGCCGTCTTCGACGGCTTGAACCGTTAAATCTTCGCCGCTGCGAATGCAGTCGCCGCCTGCGTAAACGCGGGATGCGGACGTCTCAAACGTGTCGCTAACGCGGATCTTTGCGCCATCCCGCTCCAGCGCCGCGAGGGGATCGTGGCGCAGCTTCTGTCCCACCGCGAGCAACACCTGATCAGCCGGCACCGTGAACTCGTCGTCTAGCTCCACCAGAGCGCCGCCTTCCAAACGTGTGCGGCGGAATGTCGCCGAGGAAACCGCGTCCTCGCCCGAAAAGCGAACCGGGCTCGACCAATGCCGGACGATCACGCCGTTCACCTGCGCCAAATCCTGCTCCCACTTCGTCGCGCCCATTTGCTCCGGACCGCGCCGATACGCCAACGTCACGGAGCGCGCGCCCAGCCGTTTCGCCTGGACCGCCGCGTCGATCGCCGTGTTGCCGCCGCCGATCACGACGACGTCGGCCCCAACCTCCAGTTTGGCGAGATCGTCCGCCTGACGCAAATCTTCGATAAATCCGAGGGCGTCGCGCACCCCAGGCAAGTGCGAGCCCGGCGCGTCGAGCGCGCTAGCATCGCTCAGCCCAACACTCAAAAACACCGCATCGAACGCCTCTCGAAGCGTGTCCAAGTTCACCGCTTCGCCCAGACGCTGATTGTATTTGATGTCGATCCCGCCCACGCCGAGCAAAAAGGCGACCTCGGCTTGCGCGAAATCCTCCACCATTTTGTAAGCCGCAAGGCCGTACTCATTGAGACCGCCCGGTTTTGGCCGCGCCTCGAACACCGTGACGTCATGCCCCAGCATCGCCGCGCGGTGGGCGAACGACAGGCCCGCCGGGCCGGCGCCCACGACAGCCAGACGACGGCCGGTTTTTGGAGCGCGTTCAAAGGGATGCGGCGCGTCCTTCGCTAACAAATGATCCACGGCGCGGCGCTGCATTTGACCGATTTTCACCGGTCCGCCTTCCGTTTTGTTAACGACGCAAGACTGCTCGCACAGCACCTCCGTCGGGCACGCGCGGGCGCAGGTGCCGCCCATGATGTTAGCGGAGAGAATCGTCCGGGCTGAACCGTCCACATTTCCGGTGCGGATCTGATGGATGAACCGAGGGATGTCGATCGCCGTCGGGCAAGCGGCGATACAGGGCGCATCGAAACAGTAGAGACAGCGCGCCGCTTCAACCTCCGCCTGGGTCGCAGAAAGCGGCGGATGGAGATCCGCGAAATTGTCTTCAATCTCTGTGGCGCTCAGCGCTCCGCCATCGGACGGGGCTTTCAGATGCAACACGGGTGGGGCCTTCTCTTTGCCTCAAATCTTCAGCCGCAGGATCGCTCCGCGGCTCTAGCAGATTGCAAAGGCTAGGAGATTTTTACCAACTGATCAAGAAAGAACCCGCAGCGCATTGCGCCGCGCCCCGGTTTCCGCCTTAATCAGGGCCCCTTCCATGAAGGAGCGCAACAGATGCTCTTTAAAGATATTATCCGAAAAAAGCGCGACGGCCATGCTCTGTCGTCGGAGGACATCGCCCAGTTTGTCGATGGTCTGAGCGACGGATCGCTCCCGGCCGAGCAGGTTTCGGCGCTGGCCATGGCGATCTTACTGCGGTCGATGAGCGCGGCGGAAACCGGCGCCTTAACGGCCGCCATGGCTCGCTCCGGCGAAACGCTTGATTGGTCCAGCGAAGGGCTGGACGGCCCGGTGGTCGACAAGCACTCCACCGGCGGCGTCGGCGACAAGGTGAGCTTTCTTCTGGCCCCGCTCGCTGCGGCCTGCGGATGCTTCACTCCGATGATTTCGGGACGGGGCCTCGGCCACGGAGGAGGAACGCTCGACAAAATAGAAGCGATCCCAGGATACCAGGCGACCCCAGGCCTCCCGGCGTTCCGGAAGGCGGTGCGAGAGGTGGGATGCGCCATTATCGGCCAAACCGCGGATCTCGCGCCGGCGGATCGACGTCTCTACGCTATCCGCGATGTGACCGGGACAGTGGAGTCGATCCCGCTTATCACCGCCTCAATCCTGTCGAAGAAAATGGCGGCGGGAAACTCGTTTTTAGTGATGGATGTGAAGACTGGCTCCGGCGCCTTTATGGAACGCCAGGAGGCGGCGGAAGCGCTGGCTGCGAGCATTAT
>JBCDJH010000042.1:0-10078 GCA_038747965.1 Pseudomonadota bacterium | reverse complement strand
TTGCGCCTTGCGGGCCAACCTAATTCGCTCATTGGGTCTAATGCGTCCGGGCGCCCGAAACCCGGGGCGCGCGGCCGGCCGCGGCTTCAATGCACAGCTCCACCACGCGCCGATGCTCGGCGTGGCTGAGCGTCGGCGACTCGCCCGTGGTGCCGCACGGCACGAGCCCGTCAGCGCCTTCGGCGATCTGCCAATCGACGAACTTCTGGAACCCTCTCTCATCGAGCATTCCATCTGAAAAGGGCGTGATGAGCGCCGTGATCGACCCCTGAAACGATCTCATTTTTTTGGTTCCCACCGGCGTTTGCCCGGTTTTTTGCACGTTAAGTCTGTTGAGTTCGACACTAGGCCGCGTCGTAAAACCCCACAAGCGCCGCGGGTGGTGAGGCTTTTGCAATCGCTAAAAACCGGTATGCTGCGCCGGGGCGGAACGTGGCGCGTCGTCCGCCCTTTTGGACGGGCCGGACGAGCAAGAGCGAGCGGTTTAGTATGGATTTGCGTCACGCCTTGAAGGCCTGCGCCCTAAGCATTGGCGCGGTGGTTTGCCTGATGACGGCGGCCCTGTCCAGCGTCGCCGCGCCTGCAAACGCCGCAACGCCGAACGCGCCGCGGCTGAAGCCGGCGGCGCCAGCCCCGTCCGCCTATGTGAGCGAAGCGGATTATCGGCGTTTGCAAGACGTGCGGCGCGCGCTCATCGAGCGCAAGTTCACCGTCGCGCGCTCCATCGCCAGAGCCATCGACGACCCCGTTGGGCATAGCCTCGGCCAGTGGATGGTGCTGTCCGCCCGCGGCGCCGATCCAACGCTGCAAGAGGCCGACGCCTTCCTCGCCCTGCGGCCGGACTGGCCGCTCGCCAAACTCATTCAGCGCCGGGCCGAGCGGGCCGCGCCGCGGGATCTGCCCGGCGGCGCTTGGCTCGCCTTTTTCGCCGCGCGCGAACCCCTCACCGGCGAGGGCAAGTGGGGTTTGGCCGAGGCGCATATGGCGGAGGGACGCGGCGCAGAAGCGGCCGAATGGCTGCGCGACGGGTGGATCAATCACGACTACAAACTGCTCGACGAACAGCGGATCCTCGCCCAGATGGGCGCCCTGTTGCGTCCCCAGGATCACGCCGCGCGCATCGATCGTCTGTTGTGGAACAATCAGCGCACGGCGACCCGCCGCATTCTCGACCGGGCGCCGGCCCGCACGCAGCGCGCGGCGCAAACCCGGATGGCTCTGCTCGCACGGGCGCAAAGCGCGCCGGCGCTCTACAACGCGTTGCCGGAAGACCTGAAACAGGACGGCGCGCTCCAGTACGAGTTCATCCGCTATCTGAGACGCAAGGGCGACAGGCCCGCCTCCCGCGCCTTGCTGCGCGCCGCGCCCCTGGAGCACGCGGCCCTCGGCCGGCCCGACAAATGGTGGTCGGAGCGGCGCTATCAGGCGCGGGAAGCTTTAAAGGCGGGCTATCTGGAAGACGCTTACGCCTTCTCCGCCGGGCACGGCTTTGCGGAGGGCTCCTCCTTCGCTGACGGCGAATGGTTCGCCGGCTGGGTCGCCTTGCGGTTCCTGAACCAGCCGGGCCGCGCCACCGCCCATTTCGAGGCGATGACCAAGGCCGTCTCCTACCCGATCAGCCGCGCGCGCGCGCATTATTGGCTGGCCCGCGCCGCTGACGCCGCAGGCTGGCCCGAAGCGCTCATTCAATACCGCATCGCCGCCGGCTTCCCGACCACATACTACGGACAATTGGCGGCGGAGGCCCTGAAGGCCGACGTGGCGCCGCCCCGGCCGAGCTTGCAGCTGGCGCCGACGCCGAGCGCGGAAGCCGAAGCCGCCTTCGCCGGGCGCGACTGGGTGAAAGCGCTGCACGTCGCCGGCGAGCTTGGCGATGAAAACACCTATCGCACCTTCACCCGCTATTTCGACGACCAACTTCAGACGGCGGAAGAATTCAACCTCCTCGCGGTGATGGGCGCCCAATATGGGGTGATGGACGCAACGGTGCGCGCCGGCAAAACGGCGGCCTTCCGCGGCCACACGCTGCCGGGGGCGGCCTACCCCATCGCACACGTGCCGGCGGACGCGCCGCCTTCGGTGGAGCCCGCCTTGATCCTCGGCCTCTCGCGCCAGGAAAGCGAGTTCAACGCCCGGGCCGTCAGCCGCGCCGGCGCGCGCGGGCTCATGCAGCTTATGCCGGAGACCGCGCGCCTCACCGCGCGCAAGGCGGGCCTGCCCTATCGCACCGCCTGGCTGCTCAACGATCCCGTTTACAATCTGGAAGTCGGCGCCGCCCATCTTGGCGATCTCATGGAGCGGTTCGGCGGCTCCTACATTATGACGGCGGCGGCCTACAATGCGGGCGCGAGCCGGGTGGACCGCTGGGTGCGCGATTACGGCGACCCCCGCAGCAACGGCGTCGATCCCGTGGATTGGGTGGAGCTTGTGCCCTTCACCGAGACCCGCAACTACATCCAGCGGGTGCTGGAGAACACGCAAGTCTACCGCGCGCGCCTCGGAAACGGTTCGATTTCATGGCGCATCGCCGAGGATCTGTCCCGCGGCGGGAGAGCTGGACGGGTGGGCGCCGTGAGCCCGCCCTCGCCTCAGATCGCCGCGGCCGCCAATGCGGCGCGTCCGACGCGCGGGCCGCTCCCCACCTTTGAGACCGCAAGGGCCGCCGGAGTTCCTGTCGCCACAGCGGAGGCGCGCCGTCCCCAGTCGGCGGCCCCAAGCCCGGCGCCCTCGGCGGCGGCGCCAGAAACGAAGCCAGAACCGCAGCCAGCGCCTGAGCCGGCCCCGACGCCAGCGCCGTCCTCGCGCCCTCAGCCGAAGCCGCTGCCGCCTGTCGCCGCCCCGGCGGAGCCGAAACCGGCGCCGGACCAACAGACGGAAAGCGCCGCACAAGACGCCCAGAAAAGCGCATCTGGCGGCGCGCCGGAGGGCTGCGCCGTGTTCATTCCCGACTCCACGGGCGGCGGCACCTGCATCCAGACAACCGCTGACGCGGCGGCCGCCGAGACGAGCGCCGCGCCCGAAGACGCGAGCGAGGGCTGCGCCGTCTTCATCCCGGATGCGACCGGCGGCGGCACCTGCGCCGACCCGGGCGCGCCGCCCAGCGGCTCCGGCGTGCCGCCCGCCTACATCAAATCCGGCGCGGCGCGGCTGGCGGAGGCTGAAAACGACAATTGCGAAGCGGACGCCTCCGAAGATCGCCCCGAAGAGGAGGGCGACGAGGCGGAGGACAGCGAAGACAGTGAGGACAGTGACAACGGGGCGTGCTAGCTCGCTCCGTAATGCGCGTGGCCACGCCCCCACAGTCGCCGATTACCCCATCCTCGCCCGAAAGGCGCCCTTGGACGGTCGCAAATCGCTCCCACTTCTTGACCGGCTCGCCGCCGCGAGACTACACCGCAACGAAGCTATGCGGCTGACCGCTCCGCGCGCCTTTGGCCGCGCACGCCTAGCAACGGGATGACGATAAGTTGAGCTTTTCCAATCGATTAACCGGCGCCGCGTCGGTGCTGGGCGCCCTGGCGCTCTCCCTCGCTGGCGGCGCGCTCGCGAATGAGGACGGGTTTCAGCGCGGCTGGCTGGAGCATGCGCAGATCGGCCCGTCGGGCCTCAATGTGGACGCCAAACTCGACAGCGGCGCCAAGACGTCGTCCATCCACGCGGAGATCCTGCGCGGCCCTGGCGGCGAAGACGAGGAGCTTGAGGAAGACGAGGAGGCCGCAGACGGCTCTGAAGCCGACGCGCCGCCGCCGGCACCGAAGGCCGACACGGTCGTTTTTCGTCTGTCCAATGAAGATGGCGAGAACATGATCCTTGAGCGGGAGATCGTCCGCTATGTGCGCGTCAAGCGCCGGGACGGCTCCTTGGATGAACGGCCCGTCGTTATTCTGGAGCTGTGCCTCGCCGGTTTGCCGATCTCAGGCGAAGTGAACCTGACCGACCGAAGCCGGTTCAATTACCCGCTGCTGGTGGGCCGCACGATGCTCGCCGACGCGGACGTTATTATCGATCCGCGCAAGATCTACACCGACGAAACGCCCTGCCCGGAAGCTGAAACGACGCCGGCCGACGGCGACGAGGAAACGCGGAGCCAGTGATCGCACGCGAACCGAAGCGGCCGCCTTGCATGGCTGCGCGATATCGCCCGCCGGACGCGCGTGTCGCCGGCGCGCCGTCCCCTGACGGCGCCCATTGAGGATAGGCTGAGATGCTGCGTTCCGCCCAAGTGGCCGTTGTTGTCGCCGCCCTCGCAGCATTCGGGCTCTCCATCTTCGCCTACAAGGTCATTGGGCTACATTTTCCGCTGTTGCCCGAAAAGACCACGGACTATTGGGACATTGAGGCCAAAATCTCCTTCGAAGGCCGGGGCGATGCGGCCCGCATCAAGATCGCGCGGGTTCAAGACACCGCCTATCAAGCCGTGCTGCAGGAGAGCTATCTGACGCCTTCGGGCTTCGGGGTCCGCAAGACCCGCGTTTCCGGCGAAACGGACAAGTTCGCCGCCTTTGAGCGCCGCCGATTGGGTACGCGGGCGATCCTTTTTTACCGTGCGGTGCTGGTGGATCTCGACAGCTCCGATCGGCGCGCAGGCGACAAGCCAGAAGCGGTGTCCGACTACGACGCGGCCGCCCGGGACGCCGCGGCGCGCACGGAGCAAACGCCCTTCCTGTTCGCGCTCGACGAGATCATCGACGATGCGGAGAACAAGTCGGCGACCCAACAGGGCTTTTTGGAACAGCTGATCCTGATCTCAGCCGATGCGGAAGACCCGCGCATTCAAGCCTTGCGAGCTGGCGGGCCGCCGCGGATTGACGAGCCGGCCCGGCGCCTCTCTGTCATTTTGAACGCGGCGGACGTGCCGGCCCGCCGGGTGGAGGGGCTGCTCTTGGAGGACAACGCCCGCGATGTGCCAGTGCGCCGGTGGGTGGATGTCTGGTTCAACAATCGCTGGCGTCCGCTCGATCCCGAAACCGGCGAGTGGATGGACCCGGCGCAGCTTGCGCCCCTCTCAACCGGGGATCGCCCGCTGGTCCAATACAGCGGCGTCAACGACGTCTACGTCTCCTACGCCGTGGCGCGGCGCCCGCAGGACGCAATTACCGAAGCTCTGCGCCGGGCCGACGCCCAAGCGCCGTTGCTGGCCGCCCTTTCGCTACGCTCCCTGCCGCAGCACACCCAGCAAGTCTTCGAGGTGATCCTGCTGATCCCCGTCGGCGCGCTCATCATCGCCGTGTTCCGCCAACTGGTCGGCCTGCCCTCCTTCGGCACGTTCATGCCGGTTCTCATCGCGCTGTCGTTCCGGGAGACGTCGCTGCTGCGCGGCCTTGTTCTGTTCGTGGGCATCGTTCTGCTGGGGTTGGGTCTGCGCTCGTACTTTAACCGGCTGCAGCTCCTAGTGGTGCCGCGCTTATCGGCGATGCTCACGATCGTCACGCTGCTGATGGCCTGCCTTGCGCTTATTGGCGCAGCGCTGGAGGCGCCCGTCGGGCTTTCCGTCTCGCTGTTCCCGCTCGTCATCATCACCATGACCATCGAACGCATGTCGTTGGTTTGGGACGAATACGGCGCGAAAGAGGCGCTGGTGCAAGGCGCCGGAAGCCTTGTCGCCGCAATCGTCGGCTACTTCATCATCTCCAACGATTTTGTGGAGCACTACGCCTTCACCTTCCCGGAACTGCTGCTGGTGGTGCTGGCGGCCCTCATCGGCCTCGGGCGCTACAATGGCTACAAGCTGTCCGAGTACTTCCGGTTCCGCAGCCTCGCTGACGGAGCGTGATCCCATGGCCGGCCTCGGGGTTCCCAATCTTTTCAAGATTCACAAGGCGATGAAGGCGAATGGCGTCGTCGGCATCAACGGGCGTAATCTCGATTTCGTGTTCGCCCACAATCCGCGCCGCTTCTATCCCGTTGTCGATGACAAGGTGACCACCAAGCATCTGGCGATCGACGCTGGCGTGCCGGTGCCGAAGATGCTGGCCGTCCTCGAATATCAGGGCCATTTCGACCGCTTGAAGAAAGTGGCCGCCGACAACTCCGAATTCGTCATCAAGCCGGCGCGAGGCTCTGGCGGCGGCGGCATCCTGGTGATCGGCGGGGCGACGGCGAAGGGCTTGCGTAAAGCCTCCGGCGCGTTTCTCCCCTGGGAAGACGTGCGCTTCCACGCCAACAACATCTTCAGCGGCATGTTCTCGCTCGGCGGCGGGTCTGACCGGATCTTGGTGGAGGAGCGTCTTCGTCCGCATCCGGTGTTCGACAAGCTCGCCTTCAAGGGGGTGCCGGACTTGCGCCTCATTGTATTCCGCGGCGTGCCCATCATGGCGATGCTGCGCTTACCGACGTCGCTATCGGACGGGCGCGCCAATCTGCATCTGGGCGGCATCGGCGCAGGCGTCGATATGGCGACAGGCCTCACCACGAAAGGCGTCTGCTTCAACAAACCTGTGGAGCGGCATCCTGACTTCGACACGCCAATCGGCGGCGTCGAGGTGCCCAATTGGAGCGCGGCCGTCGACACCGCCCTCAAGCTCGGTCAGACGCTCGATCTTGGCTATATCGGCGTCGATCTCGTGGTGGATGAAACCCACGGGCCAACGATGCTGGAGCTGAACGCCCGCCCCGGCATCTCCATTCAGATCGCCAATGGATGCGGTCTCGGTCACCGCCTATCTCGCGTCGCCGGCCTGGATAGCGTACCGGAGGATTTGGAAGCGCGCCGCGCTCTTGCAGAAACGATCTGGGCGGAAACCTAACGCGAATTGCAGCGTCAGCAGCTCACCGGTTTCGCGTCCGCAATTTGCGCAAACAGAGACTTAGAGCCGTTTGCGACCGCGAAACTGAATCATATCAGGCGCAAAAGGCTCTAAAGCGACGACTTGCAGCGAACGCGCCGAGCCTTACTCGGCGCTATTCTGAGCGAGTACGCCGGCTTCTTCGGCTTCCGCCCAAATGCTCTCCCATATGCGCTTCGCTTGACCGATTTGGCGAACTTCTTTCGCTTCCTCAAGATTGTCGAGTTTCCCCTCACCTCCGACAACGATGAGGCCAACCATTCCCGTCGCTTGATGCGGGGTGCAATTATAGCCGTATACGCCGGGCACGGTCAGTGTGACTTCAAAGTCCTTGCTCAACTGGCTTCGCCACGGCTCCGCCCCTTCCGGAATCATGCCCTTCGTTGACGCGCTGTTGTGTCCGGGATCGGCGGCGATGAACTTCACGGTATCGCCGGGCGCGACTTCAAGGACGCGCGGCAGAAAGAGCATCCGTTGGCGGCGGTCGTCCGGGTTGAAGTTCAGCATCCTCACTTCATGAACCGTCGCCCCGTCAACGGACGCATCGTCCGCAGCCTCTGGGGCGGCGTCAGCTTGCGCTAGCTTGATGGTAGACGAGCTCGCGCCCAGCGCCTCGACAACGCTCTCCCCAACGCCTGCTTCGGCGTGCTGTTCGGTTTGAGGAGCATCGGCGATCGCCGCGCTTACACCAAAGAAAGCTGCAAATGCGCCGGTTACTGCGGATACTAGTCGGAACCCTGACATAACCAAATCATCTCCCAGAAAGCTGTCGTGAAATCGGGCGACACAAGCACCCGCTGCTTCTTTGTTTTGCTCGCAGGCTTTCATAATGATAATCACTCTTATTGTCAAACTCTGGTTGGCGTGACAAAATTCCCGAGAAGCTCCTGATAATCGATGGTCGCGATGATGATTTTGAACGGCGGGAACACACTCAAAGGCTTCGGCGGCGCGCTGATCGGCGCGGCGTTGGCTTTGACGCAAGCCAGTCTCGCTCTCGATGCGGAGCCGGCGGAAACGTCGCGGCTGTCTTCGCCGAACAATCTTTGTACGAACGGCGATTATGAGAGGCTTCGGCAAGCCGCCGACCGAGGAGATCAAGCGGCGCAAACGGAATTCGCCGAGTTGCTGATTCATGGCGCATGCGAGCGTCCGGACACGATTGCGGCGATCGATTATTTGAAGCGCGCAGCCGCTAGCGGTGACGCCCAAGCCGCCTACGCGCTCGGAGAAATTTATTTTATGGCGAATACGGACGCCGACACCCTCGAACATGCCCGGCTCTTCTTCAAACAGGCGGCCGAAACGGGGCATGTCGAGGCGAAACATCGTCTCGGCCTGTCCGTGCTTTTGCTTGCGAAAGATGACGCCGAACGGTTTTTAGGCTTGGCCCATCTTGGCGAAGCGGCGTCGGCCGGCCATGGCTTGTCCGCCGCGTCCTTGGCGGCGATGCATGAATTGGGTCTGCACGGCGTTCAGTCCGATCCATGCGTTGCTTTGGACTGGTACCGAGCCGCGGAAATGATCGGATTTGTCGCCGCGGCCTCGCGGCGGAAACAAATCGAGGATGTTTGGAGATCCGACTGCTATTGACGCTGTGACCTTAGCGTGCGCCGGCGGACACGGCGACCTGGGCGCTCAGAACGTGATCCGGAAGGACGCGCCGAGCTGGTGCTCCATCAAATCATCCGCGTAGGCGCCGTCGTAGTTGAGGGAGAAGCGGTAGCCTCCGCCGCCGCCTTCCAGCGAGAAGCCGAAGATGGCCGCCTCGCCGAACTCTTCCTGAGAGTCCAGTTCGAAGAGGATGTTGCCTCCGTCAAACGCCACATCAGGCGCGTAACGCGTCTGCGCCACCGCTGAGCGCCCGCCGACATAGGCGCCTGGCGCAAACGTCAGCCCCCGGCGGACGCGCTGGAGATCGAACTCGTTGGGCGGCTCTGGCAACGGCCGGCGCAGCGACAGGATCGCTGAAGCGTTCAAGACGCTGGAGTTGGAATCGCCGACCTGCGCCGCGACGCCGAGAGCCGTCGCCTCGATCTCGTTGTAGCTGTTCTGGTTGATGCTTGCGTAGTCCGCCGCGATGGTCGGCCGCAGCATCCAGCCGCCTAGGGGACGATCATATGCGACGCGCACGGAACCAGATGTTGAGAGGCCGCCCCACTCGCCGTTGATCACTCCGTCGTCAAAGTCCTCATCCGGCAGCAGAAAGTCCACACGGCGTTCGGAGTCGAACGAGGTCCAGCCGATGGCGCCGGCGACGTCTACATCCAGCGCGCCGAACTTCGTTGAGAAGTAACCGCCCGCTTGGACGATGGTGATGTCGAGGGCGGCGAAGTCGTTGGCGTCAAAGTCGGCCTCGGTCGTGTTGAAAGACAGGTAGGCGCCGAGGATCGACGCATCGCCCCAGGCCCGGTCGGCCCCGCCGACGATGGTCACGCCGAGGTTGTCGTAGTTGCCAAAGGCGTTCCCGCCATCGACGTCGCTGTACGTCCAGTACTGCTGCGCCCAGAAGCTCACGCCCCGATCGGGGATCGAGCGCAGAAGATCAATGCGCTCGGCGGCGATGCCGCTGGCGCTTGAGTTGATGGCGAGGAGCGCCCGAAGGCCAGCTTCCGTGGAGATCGGCAAAGCCTGGTTATAGGCGTCGATGAATTCGTCTTCGTTCGTGATCCCCGCAAATGCCTCGCCGAGGGAGTCCGAAGAGCCGAACAGATCCAAGATCGCGTCGTAGGCGCCGGCCTGGAAGGTGGTGAGGCCCAACTCGTCCGGGGTGCGCGGGCTGATTTCAAGTTCCAGCGTCGTCGCCGTAGGCGTGAACGTCGCGTTGTAGAGGAACGATGAGGTGACGGCTTGCGCGTCCACTTCCAGGGTCGGCGCCTGCAACAGGGTGACGGACGTGGTCTCGGTGATCACCCGCGTCGGCACAGCCTCAAGAGTAACGCTCTCGTCGATGTCGACAACGCCCGTGGCGGTGATGACGGGCGTGCCTTCGGCGATTTGCGGATCGAACTGGAAGCCGAGGGTGGTGTCGCCAGAGGCCGTGATATCGGTGACGCCAAGGGGCCCCGCGAAATCGATTTGAACGTCAGAGTCGATGGCCCGGATGCTCAGAGCGCCGTCCGCATCCGTCACCGCACCGGAGAAGACGCCGCCGCCGGTGACCTCCAACAAGTCAGCGCCAAGGCCGAACGCCACATCGCCGAGCGCCGTTGCGTCAGGAAAATTATACAAAAGCAGAATCTTTTTACCTACGTTCTCTAGCTATTTGGGAGAAGTCTTTGGGTAAAGAACAT
>JBCDJH010000041.1:0-10200 GCA_038747965.1 Pseudomonadota bacterium | reverse complement strand
GTCTCAACCGAGAGCCGCGGCACCCGGTTC
Organism: Pseudomonadota bacterium; assembly: GCA_038747965.1. Lineage (GTDB taxonomy): Bacteria > Pseudomonadota > Alphaproteobacteria > Caulobacterales > Parvularculaceae > JBCDJH01. The sequence goes on along the minus strand of JBCDJH010000041.1, from coordinate 10,170 downwards.
GCGATCACGGCGCCGACAACGCGTCCCAAGGCCGACGCCGACGCCGGCGCGACGCCCCTCAGCGCCTCTCGGCGGCCCGCATCGAGCTTGCTCAGCGGTCGCCGCGTCCTCTGCATCGATAATGAGCGCCAGATCCTCGACGCCCTCAGCGCCCTGCTTATCCGATGGGGGGCCGAGGCGATCACCGCGACCGGCCTCGCGGAAGCCAGGGCGAACCTCGGGGACGGCCCTCCCCCGGACCTCGTTTTGCTCGACTATCGGCTGGACGACGGGGCGACCGGGGTCGCGGTTTATGAAGCGCTCACCGCTGACTGGGGCGGCGCCCGGCCGCCAGCGATCCTCATCACGGCGTCCCAGTCCGACGGGTTTCAACAACAGGCCGACGAGATCGGCGCGCCGGTTCTCTCCAAACCGGTCGAGCCCGCGGCGCTGCGTGCGCTCATCTCGCAGATGCTGCGCGCCGCTGCTGAATAGCGCCCTACCCATCCTCCTTAGGGGCCGCGCGATCGACGTCGAGGCCGTCAGCCGCGAGCACGGCCTGGGTGCGGGTGTGCACGTCAAGCTTGCGGAAGATCGCCGTCAAATGCGCTTTCACCGTCGCTTCGCTGATCGACAACTCATAGGCGATCTGCTTGTTCAAAAGCCCATCTCGCACCAGCGTCAGCACCCGGAGCTGCGTCGGGGTGAGCGTGGCGAGCCGGGCGGCCGCGGCGTTCGCTTCCGTCCCCTCGTCCGCGGCTTGCGACCCGGGCGGCGCCCAGATATCGCCCGCGAGCACCGCCTCGACCGCTTCTCGGATGACCGAGATATCGGATGACTTCGGAACGAACGCCGAGGCGCCGAACCCGAGCGCGCGCGCGGCGACGCCCGGCCCCTCGCTTCCGGATATGACAATCACCGGCAGCGACGGACGATCGTGCCGCACCGCAATAAGCCCAGCGAAGCCTTCGCTATCGGACATATGTAGATCGAGACAGAGAAGGCCGGCGGACGCGCCATCCTCATCGCAGGATTTGAGCGCCTTATCGGCGTCTTCGAGGCTCGATGTCTCTAAGACCCGCCTGTCAGGCGCCGCGCCCGACACCGCCTGAACCAAGGCCGCGCGAAACAATGGGTGGTCGTCAGCGATGACCACGGGGCCCGACATAGTTAATCCCGCATCAAAATTAATCTCGCCCCAGACGATTGCGCCAAGCCGCGCTTGTTGGACCGTCAGCAGCGTGGCGAAGTCTGCCACAGGCCCGCCGCCGCCGCCATAACCCATTGGTCGCATAGACGTATCGCTAATGGCGCAGTTTGGCGAAAGCCGCACCATGCCCGGCAATGAGATGCACGCATGGGAGGGAAAAAATGCGGCTTTGCTCTGTGTTGGGCTCGAAACGAGCGCTGTTGCGAGTCACTTTGATGTGCGGCGCGGCTCTATTCGCTCCTGCAGCGGGTTACGCCAGCGATCTGGAAGACCGGGTGGCCGACTTGGAGCGCAAGCTGGATCTCATTCTACAAAAGCTTGAAGGCTCGGCCGCGCCCCTCTCCTACTCCGAGACGGCGGCGCTTCGCGACGCCGGCGCAGCCATCGAAGCCGGGAAAATCGAGAATCCGAACGCGCCGCCAGCGACGAGCGGCCCAGGGCTGCCGCTCCAAACGGTGGAGTTGGACACGCCAGGCGGCGTCTCCGCGCAACGGACCGACCCGCCGAAACCCAAAGAAGGGCTTGGCTTTGAGGTCGGCGACACCAGCGTCAAATTCTCCGGCTACGTCAAGCTTGACACCTCTCTGTCGAGGACGACCGGCGGCGATCTTCCCACAAACAGTCTGGGCCGTGACTTTTATCTGCCAGCCCTCGTTCCGGTCGGCGGCGACGGCGACGGCGTTGACATCGACTTCAACCCGCGCGAGACGCGCTTCACCTTCGACATGAAGTCGGCGCGTGGCGGCCATGATATCGGCGGACGGATTGAGTTCGACTTCCAAGTGACGAGCGACGGCAACGAGCGCGTCTCCAACAGCTTCACCCCGCGGATGCGCCAGGCCTATCTCACCGTCGACAACTGGCTGTTCGGCCAGGCCTGGTCCACTTTCCAAGACGTCGCCGCTCTGCCGGACAATCTCGACTTCATTGGGCCGGCTGAGAGTACCGTGTTCGAACGTCAACCGATGATCCGGTACACGCGCGGCGGCTGGCAATTCGCTATTGAGCAACCTGAAACCACCATCGCCGATCTCGCGAATGGCGGCGCCCGGATGCTCCCAGGCGACGATTTCGCGCCGGACTTCGTCGGCCGCTACAACCACAAGCGGGACTGGGGCCATGTCACCGCAGCCGTCATCGGCCGCGCGCTGCATGTGGAAGAAGGCATGGGCGGCTCGGTGGAAGACACAGCGGTCGGCTACGGCGCATCCATCTCCGGCAAAATTAAAACCTTCGACAAGGATGACTTCCGCTTCATGGTGACGGCCGGCAACGGCATTGGCCGCTATATCGGCCTCAACCTCGACAATGATGCGGTCATCGACGCCGAAGGACGGCTTGACCTTATTCCAACGTACACATTCTTTACGTCCTACCGGCACTTCTGGACGCCAAACTGGCGCTCGAACTTCACCTATGGCTTCTTCCGCGCCGACACGCCGGAGTTCCAGGGCGAAGGCGTTGGCCTCACGGACGCCGCGCAGTCGGTGCACGTGAACCTCATTCACACCCCGATCAGGAAACTCGATATCGGCGTCGAATACATCTTTGCTGACCGCGAGACCGATAATGAGTTGGACGGACAATTGCACCGCCTCCAATTCTCGTCGAAGTACAGCTTCTAGAGCTGCGGGGCTGCGTCCTTCCTCCCCGCCCCAAAACGAGGCGCAGGAACACAAAAAAAGGCCGGCCCTTCGGGGCCGGCCTCATCATTTTGTGAAGATGGACGCCGTAAAAAAAGCGGCGCCCCGCTGGGAACGCCGCCTTCCGCCTCGTTCCAAAGGCTAGCTCAGCTCGTTAGCCGGCCTTGGCGAAGCTCAGGATTTTAATATCCGTATACGCCTCAAGCCCTTCAACGCCGAATTCGACGCCGACGCCGGAGCCTTTAACGCCGCCGAACGGCACATGGGGCAAAACCTCCCCATGCTTGTTGATGTAGACGGTGCCCGCCTCCATCCGTTCCGCGACGCTCCGCGCTGCGTCCATATCTTGCGACCAGACAGAAGCGCCGAGGCCGAAATCGAGACCGTTGGCGCGCGACAAGGCGTCTTCAACGTCCGAGTAGCGAATGATCGGGAGGACGGGCCCGAACTGCTCTTCATCGACGATGCGAACGCCATCGCTCACGTCAGCGATCAGCGTCACCGGGTAGAAATAGCCGGGGCCGCCCTTCGGCTCGCCGCCGGTGAGGATCCGGCCGCCCGCTTTCTTTGCGTCTTCGACAAGGGCGCTGACTTTATCGAACTGCGCCTTGTTCTGAACGGGACCGAGCAGGTTGCCTTCGTCCAGCCCATCGCCCATCGGAATCTGACCGGCCACCTCGACAAGCGCCGCACACATATCATCGTACAAGCTGTCATGGACATAGAGGCGCTTCAATGCTGCGCAGGTCTGCCCATTGTTGATGAAAGCGCCCCAGAAAACCCCCTCGGCGATGGCCTTCGGGTCCGCGTCTGGCAGCACAATCCCGGCGTCGTTGCCGCCAAGCTCAAGCGTCAGGCGCTTAAGGTTGCCGGCGGCGCTTTTCATGATCGCCTTGCCCGTCGCCGTGGATCCGGTGAAGACGACTTTCGCAATCCCGTCATGACCGCTGATGCCGGCGCCAATATCGTCGCCGCCGCTGACGACGTTCAGAACCCCGGGCGGAACCGCTTCGGCGATCAACGCAATCATCCGTAGGGTGCTAAGCGGCGTGTAAGGCGACGGCTTGATCACCACAGCGTTGCCCGCGCGGATCGCCGGCGCCAGATGCCAAATGGCGATCATCAGCGGCCAGTTCCACGGCGTGATCGAGCCGACCACCCCGACCGGCGTGCGGTGCTGTTCGATCCGCGCCGTCTCGTCGTCCTGGAGCACTTTCACCGGCAGCTCGAAACTGGCGGCGGCGCCGGCCCAGGCCATGCATCCGCCGACTTCGAATTCAGAGCCCATACCCTTCAGCGGCTTGCCTTGCTCCAACGTCAGCAGGCGGGAAAGCTCGCCCATATTGGTTTCGATGATTCCGGCGATCTTCTGGCACGCTTCGCGCCGCGTTTCATCAGAGGCGCGGGACCACTCAACCTGCGCCGCGTTGGCGGCTTCAACGGCGCTGTCCAAGTCCGCGAGCGTCGCGACAGGGGCCTGGCCGACGGGCTCACCCGTGGATGGGCTGAAGATGGTGCGATGCTCAGCGGCGTCCACCTGGGCGCCGTTGATGGTCATTGGATAGATGGGAACGTCCGTGGGGCCGCCGGCGCCTTCCGCGCTTTTGTTTGATTTCGACTTCAATCCGAACATGGGCTTTCCTCGCCATTAACAATCTCTGGAGGTTTCGACGCTCGCCAGTCGCCCCGGCCCAGTTCGTTCACACGAACCAGGGCGCGACGACCAAAAAAACGTGACAAATAAACCTATAACGAATGATAGGGCGCGTTCAACGGACAGACTTGGCGATTACGGCCTGTGAGCGCCCGGCTGGGCGTCGATGAACGGAGCGAAAGCCGGCGTCCGGCGAACGCGCTGGTCTTAGCGGCAGGCGGCGGGCGGTGAGCGCCCGGCCCCTAGGGGCTTGAGGCCTCGAACCCGAAAGAAGAGCGCAGCGCGCAAGCCGCGGAACCGCGGACGAATGCGCTGCGCCCAATAAGGGGTGCGTTGATGGAGACAGCGTCCCCTAACTGCAGGAATCGACCACGGCCTGGGCCGCGTCGCTGATCCCCTCAAGATCGTCAAGCGTGGTCGTCGCCATCAGCTCAGCGCGCACGTCGGCGTCCGTCGCCGCCTCCGCCATACAAGCGCAATCGCCGTCAATGCCGTTATCGGCCTTAAACTGCTCGCAGTCGGCGATAAAATCATCCGCCTGCGCCGGCCCGATAGCTGCGAAGGCGAGCGCCGCGCACGACGCAATCATGGACAAGTGTTTCATAAGTAGCTCCCATTTCAGTGTGAAGAGTTTCGCGCAGACGGCGCGCGCCGAAAGGGCGGGGCCCAGCGCGGAAGGACGGGTGGTTTAGGACGCGAAGAACGGGCTCAGGCCCGTTTCAGCGCCGCACTGATTGTAGGTGAAGGTTTGCTGATCAATCGTCACGAGCACCTCATGCCAAAGCCGCAGGTCGATCTCGTTGTTGAAGGACTGGGCGTACTTCATAAAGGTGCCGAAAATCGCCACATGCGTCGGATGGAGTTTGGACCAAGCCTCTAGATCCGCCATTTCACGGAATATGGCGTATCCAAACGTTCTGTCCTTATCGCGCCCATCGGCGTCGGTCTCACGCATGAACCGGCAGGAAAGGCAGCCAGAGGCTTCCGGGTTTTGCTGCAGATACTCCATGCCCTTGAGCAGAACAGGCTCAACATCTTCCTTATAGAGCCGCTTTTGATCGCCCTCGCAAAGGGACCAGTCCTGTCCAGACCGAATGGCGCACAAGCTCTTCGGGGCCGTGATCCGCACTTCGCCTGCGGGGCGTTGCAGCGCCGTCCGCGCCACCGTCTCCACGTCGCTTTTGTGATCGCTGTCGTTGGACGCCCATATGCGATCGCGCATCGACCCATAATAGCCGTGCAGCGGCGTTGGGTCTCCGACGCCGTCGGCTGCGAGCGCGGCAAAACCCGGGGACTGATCGTCCGACGAAAAGAGCGTCTCGATGTTCTGACGTTTGACGGCGTAGGACTCCGTCCAAATCCCGGGCCCGCCCGCGTAGGCGGACGGGTCTAGGGTGCGAAGCGCCGCGTCGCTGGCGCGCCAGGCCTCATAGGCGCTTCGGTTAAGCCAGTATGTGATCGCCACCGTCGTCGGTCGCCCCTCCGCCGTTTCAAAGCGGGCGTACTCCACATGGGTGCGAGCGTCCGCCGCGCCGAGCGCGTCGCGCACTTGGCGCCGAAAATCGGGGCCGGCGTCGCCTTCGCAGCCAAGATAGACGATGGAGGCGTCCATCACGGCGGGAAGTTCGCCCTCCCAAGCTTCAACCGGCGGCGTCCAATCGGCGCCAGGATGGTTGCGCGCTGCGCGTTGCATCGCCTGCTCCGTTCTTTCCTTCTCGGATCGGTAACGCCCGCCGGGGGCTCTTGCGTCTTACTCAGCCGCAATCGCGGGCTGATCCGTCTGGCCCACCGGATCCGGGTCCTCCGCCACATCCGGGCTTGGCGCGTCGAACTCCTCAACGCAGTTCAGCGGACGGCGGTTCAGCAGCAGACGGGTGACATCCGGCCGCGAATAATGTCCGACCGGATCGGCGGCTGACTTCGCCAGCGCGATCAGCCCGAGATCAATATCAGCGTAGAGCAGACCTTCCTGGTCAGGCGCCATCGGCTCCGTCAGCGGCTGTCCGTCCGGTCCACAGATAAGCGCGTAACCGCCGCCCTTCTGGAGCAAAGGCGCCTTGTCAGGCGTATCCACCATCATATCGATCATCTCTTGAGAGACGACGCCGCACGGCGCCAGAACGAAGCACTGCCCCTCGGCTGCGTAAACCTGCGTCGCCGCGCGGTTCAGTTCAGGCCCGAGGGCGTACGCAGCGCCGGTGTACAGAGAAAAGCTCGGCCAAGCGGCGATATGCACCTGCTCGCCCATGCCGTACATGGCGTATTTGGAGAGGGGTTGGAGATGCTCCCAGCAGCACAATGCGCCAACGCGGCCAAGCGCGGTGTCGTGCACCTGCAGGCAGCTGCCGTCGGACTCGCCAAACAATGTCCGCTCCACATGAGTCGGCTTCAGTTTGCGGCGGATGCTGACGACCTCTCCCTTATCGTCAAGGAGGGCTTGGCCCATATAAAGACTGCCCCGATCCCGTTCGCTGTAGCCGAGCGCGACGTGGATTTTGTTGTCTCGAGCGGCGGCGCATAAGGCGTCAAACGCCTCGCTCTCGATTTGCAGCGAGTTCTCGTGGTAGCGCTGAATGAACTGCATGCCCCAGGCCGGCGAGCCGAGCCACAACCACCACGGATAACCTGGCATCCAAGTCTCCGGAAAGGCGACAAGGCTCGCCCCGTTCGCAGCCGCCTCCTCGATCAGCCCAATAGCTTTTCGAACGCAGCCGTCTAGGTCCAAAAACACCGGCGCCGCTTGAACCACGGCGGCTTTGAATGGGGATACGGGGGCGTCTGTCATGCTGAAGCCTCTTATCTGTCAATGGCGCAAAGCCCGGGCGGGCGAAAAGCGTAGGGCCAAGCGCGCCGCCGGAGAGGGGCGTCGCTCGTATTAGAAATAGCACGCTAGCCACATCGGGGGGCTGCGTCCTTGACTGTAGTGGAAGCAATGATTGCCGCGGGCGCCACTTGGATTTTGCGGTTGGATGGAAAGTTGCTAGCGTCTCGCCCTGGGGCTCGGCATAGCAAATGGGAGTTGCATGCAGACGGACGCGGGACCAACGGTATTAACAACGCGGTCGGTGGCCGAGGAGGACCGGCTCGAATACTGGTGCGACGCCATCTGCTCCACGTATGTCGAGCTGGAGTGCGACGTCATCCGGTCGGGGGATCAACCGGAACCGCTGTTCGGCGAGTTGAAGGTTGATGACGTCTCAGGCCTCGAACTCTCCCATGTGAGCTCAAGCGCGCAGCTGGTGAAGCGCACAAAACGCTGCATTCAGAAGTCAGACCGCGACCACTTCCTCATCAGCGTGCAACGGGAAGGCGACGGCGCGCTTCGCCAGGATGGACGCACAGCGCACCTGGGGCCCGGACAGTTCGCGCTATATGACAGCACGCGCCCCTATGAGCTGCAGTTTGGCGGCCCGTTTCGGCAGACGGTGCTAAGGATTCCGCGCGCATTGATGCTCGATCGCCTGCCGACGGCCGAGTGGTTAACGGCGCGCACGCTGAACGGCGGCTCCGGCCTTGGCAAAATCGCTCTTGGCACGCTTGAGGAGATCGCCGACCAGGATATGGCGATCCCAAAACCCTATTCAGAGCGTTTGCGGGACTTGGTGCTCGACCTGATGACCCTCGCCTGCGCTGAAACGGCCGATCATGGGCCGGCGGAGGCGTCCAATACGCAGCTCGTCCAGCTTCGCTCCGCCCAACAATTTATTGAGGAACATCTGGCGGAAGTCGACCTATCGCCGGCGCGGATCGCCGCGGCTCAGCGTATTTCCGTGCGCTATCTCAACATGTTATTCGCGATGGTTAACACCACCGCCTCGCGGTGGATTTGGAAGCGCCGGCTTGATTTCGCCCGCTCCGATCTGTCCGACCCAAGACGCTCAGCACTCACGATTAGCGAGATCGCCTACCGTTGGGGCTTCAATGACATCTCGCATTTCAGCCGCGCCTTCCGCAAAGAATTCGATATGTCGCCGAAAGAGTTTCGCGCCAGCCTAAACGTCTGAGCGCGCCTGAAATCGGCTGAGTATTCCAGCCGGGAACAAGCATTAGTTCCACGCGAAACAAGACTCAGTTTGCGTTTTCGTCAAACCTTCACACTGACGTGATGAGCGAGGCCGCCCTGCATTGGGGCGGCGTCGACGAAAGATATGTGAGGGGAACATGCATAAGAACCATCCAAACCCATCAGCAACGCGTAGCCGCCAGGGCCGGTCTTCCCGGCGCTCAATCGCTCTGCGCACAGTGCTTCTCTCGGGGGCGGCGGGCCTTCTCGTCTCGCCCACAGCATATGCTCAGCAGCTTGAGCAAATCATTGTCACGGCGGAGAAACGTGAGGAAAACCTACAGGACACTCCGATTTCGATCAGCGCCTTCACCGTTGACGCCATTGAGCGAACAGGCGCCGCCGACATCTCCGCAGTCGCTCAGATCGCGCCGAACGTCGTCTTCGATACGACAGCGCCGATCTCCGGAGCCTCCAACGCCGCTGGCATAACCATTCGCGGCGTCGGTCAGACGGACTTTGCGCTGACGACGGAGGCGGGCGTCGGCACTTATGTGGACGGGGTCTACTCATCGCGTTCCCTCGGCGGCGTCCTTGACGTCGTCGATATCGAACGTATGGAGATCTTGCGCGGACCTCAGGGCACTTTGTTCGGCCGCAACACCATCGGCGGCGCGATCAACATCATCTCCACGCGCCCTTCCGATGAATTCGGCGGTAAACTTGAAGTCACCGGTGGCAACCAGGGCCGCATTTATCTGCGCGGCAGCGTCGATATTCCGCTGACCGATACGCTCCGCACCCGCTTTTCCGCCTCCTCCAAAAACCAAAATGGCTTCGTGGAGTCAGGCTTTAATAGAGCCGATTTCCGAAACGATGTGAATGTGCCGGCGGCGCCGAACCTGCCCATTATTCCCGGCGCGTTCAATGAGCCCGTGCGCGCGCTTGACGATCTAGGCAATGAGAACCGCCAGGCCTTTCGCGGAACCATTGAGTGGGACGCGACGGAACAGGTGCGCGTCACGGTCCATGGTGACTACGGACGGGTTAGGGAGAACAACGCGCCCAACCGCCTCGTCGGCATAACGGGCGACGAAGACGCGATTGTCAACGGCCAGTTCGTGCCGGCGCCCGCTCGCGGGCCCGCCGTGTTTCTATATAACGCTTTCGAGGCCCCGACGGCGGTGGTTCCTCCGGGCTTCACCAACGCACTGTACACGGATGCAAACTTCGTCCGCAACGACGACGTCACCTTCGGCACCGCGTCGCCCTCCGGCACGGAACTCGACAGTTGGGGCGTCTCCGGAACGATCGACTGGGACATTCTCGACACCTTCCGCATCAAATCCATCACCGCCTACCGGGACACACAAGGCTCCTTCAACCGGGATGCGGACGGATCGCCCTTCTCGATCACGGAGACCTTTAACTTCGGCTACGAACACTCCCAGTTCAGCCAGGAGCTGCAATTCATTGGCGAGGCCGTCGACGACCGGTTGCAATACATCGCGGGCCTCTACTACTTCAGCGAGGAAGGGAGCGACCCGATCTTCGTGAACTTGCCGGACTCCTTCGGCGACGTCTTCCAGCCCGTGGCGGATATCGACAATAAGAGCTACGCGGCCTTCGCCCAGGCGACCTTTGACGTGACGCCGGATCTCTCGATCACGGCCGGCGTCCG
>JBCDJH010000040.1:0-10230 GCA_038747965.1 Pseudomonadota bacterium | reverse complement strand
TGTAGGAATGGCCGGTCTTCCAATAGTCCGTCTTCGCGCCATTTTCGATGAGGACGGGATCGGTGAGAAACAGGCCAGTCGATTTCACATCGACGACGAACTGCGCGTTTGCATGGAGCGCTGAGAGATCGCGGGCGAGCATGACGCCCACCTTATCGGCGAAAATTTCCTCGCCTTCATTGTCGACGACGCCGCACCGGTCGCCGTCGCCGTCAAATCCAAGCGCGATGTCCGCCTTTTGCTCCAGCACCGCGTCGCGCATGGCGTGGAGCATCTTCATATCTTCCGGATTAGGATTGTATTTCGGGAAACTATGGTCGAGTTCCGCATCGAGCGGGATGACGTCGACGCCGAGGCGCGACAGCGTCTCCGGAGCGAAGGCGCCCGCCGTGCCGTTGCCGCACGCCGCCACCACTTTCATCTTGCGGCTGAAGGGTTTGCGGTCCGTCAGATCGGCGATGTACCGCTCGCGCACGCCTTCGACGTACTTGTAAGCGCCGCCAGAGCGCGCCGCGCCCGCGCCCGTGAGCACAATTTCCTTCAGGCGAGACATTTCGTCCGGGCCGAAGGTGAGGGGACGCTGGGCGCCCATCTTCACGCCCGTCCAGCCGTTTTCATTGTGGCTCGCCGTCACCATGGCGACGCACGGAATATCCAAATCGAACTGCGCGAAATAGGCGACGGGCGAGAGCGCTAGGCCGATGTCATGCACGGTGCAGCCCGACGTCATCAGGCCAACGATCAGGGCCTGTTTGATGGAAGCGGAGTAGCCCCGAAAATCATGGCCGACGACGATCTCAGGCTTCGCGCCCCGCTCATGGATCAACGTGCCGAGCCCGAGCCCCAACGCCTGAATGCCCAGAAGATTGATCTCTTCGCCGAAAATCCAGCGGGCGTCATACTCCCGAAAGCCTGTCGGCTTGACGAGCGGCGTCACTTCATACTCCAGCGTGTTGGCGCGAAGGTCCGTACGCGGCGTTGGCAGCATGTCTCTCATCCTTGACTTGTCCGCGAGGGGTGGCGGAGCGTAGGAAATGTCGGGCGGAAGACCGACGGGCGGGCTTTAAATGCGAGGCGCATCTTATCGACGCCCCAATGCGGCGCAAGCCTGCCAGCAAGGCTTGAAGGTTTGGTGAAAGAGGAGCGCGGAGCGTGGCGCAGCATCGCTTGGGTAAGGGGCGCATTGTCGTTTTTCTGAAACGCGCATGTCTCTCGGCCGCCGCGTTGCTCGGCCTAGGCGGCTGGGCCCTTGATGTGGACAAACCGGTGTTCGGCGATGGCGATTTCGTGGAGCCGGCGGGCCTCAGCGGGGTCTTCGTGCCAGTGGACCGGGCGCTCCGCTACGACCCGATTTCCTATATCTACCGGTTTCGGCCCCAGGGCGGCGGGCGTTATGAGGTCGATTTTATCAACGGCGAAACCAGCGAGGAGCTTACGCTGGAGATGGGCGCCGTGCCGCTGGGCGGCCACGCCTACGCGCTGCAGTTCAATGCCGCGACGCGCCCCTTTCCGCTCGACCCCAGCAAGCGCCGCTACGGGTTCACCATTATCTCCTTCCGGTGCGGCTCGATTGAGGAGCTGTGGCTCGCGGACCTGGAGGCCGAAGCGGCGGACCGGCGGCTGAAAATGGCTCAAGAGCTCGATTTGAACATGCTTGGCCACGCCTCTATCGCAGCGGATCAGCCTAAGGAGAAAGTCGTCGCGATGCTCAGGCGTTTGGCGCAGAGCCCCGACCTCTTCCGGTTCAACGATGTCTATGTGGCCGGCGGCTATGGGCCGGACGGCGCGGTGTCCGTGTCAGAGGACGCGGCGATTGGATGCGCTGATGTCTGAGGCCAGCGCAGACGGCCGCGTTTGGCGGCGCGGCGCGTGTCACTGCGGGGCTGTCGTCTTTGAGGCGTTCGTCCCGCCGCGCATTACCGTCGACGCCTGCAACTGCTCGATTTGCGCGATGACGGGCTTTTTACACCTCATTGTGCCGGAGGCGCATTTTCGTCTCCTGTCGGGCGCCGACAAACTGAGCGTCTACAAGTTCAACACAGGCGTCGCTGAGCACACCTTCTGCAGCGTTTGCGGCGTGAAGCCCTTCTATCGTCTGCGGTCCAATCCCGATGGTCGAAGCATCAATTACCGGTGCCTTGACCCTAACGATTTTGAAAGCGTCGAGACCCGGGCGTTCGACGGCCGCAATTGGGAGGCGAACGCCCACACGCTGAGTCATCTCTCTAAGCTATGAGCGATGGCCAGAGTTTGCCTGATCTGAGTTTCGCTGATCTCCTGGCTGAGGTGCGCGCCTGCCGCCACTGTGAACAGAGTTTGCCGCATGCGCCGCGCCCCGTCCTTCAAGCGGGCGTTTCCGCGCGCCTCGCCATTATTGGTCAGGCGCCCGGCGCCCGGGTCCACCAGAGCGGGCGGCCGTTCACCGACCCCTCCGGCGATCGCTTGAGGGATTGGATGGGGGTAGGGCCGGATGTCTTCTACGATCCGAACCGTTTGGCGATCATTCCCATGGGCTTTTGCTTTCCTGGCTATGACGCCAAGGGGGCCGATCTGCCGCCGCGGAAGGAATGCGCACCGCTCTGGCATGAGCGGCTGTTCCGTCATCTTCCAAATCTCAGTTGCATTCTCCTCGTCGGCGGCTACGCCCACCGCCGCTATCTTCCAAAGCCGGAGAAAGGGCCGCGCCTGAATGTGACGGAGGCGGCGCGGGCCTGGCGCAACGCTCCCGCGCCCTTTTTCCCGCTTCCGCACCCCTCCTGGCGCAACAATCACTGGCTGAAGACAAACCCTTGGTTTGAGGCCGAGGCGTTGCCGGTCCTTCGCAAGCGGGTGACTGCGGCGATCATGCAACCATAGATTGCCGCCTCGTTCAGCCGCTATTAACCTCGCTCTTCGATCATTGGTCTGCATGCGGGGATCGGATTGATTTGATGCAGATCGCGACCAACCCGGCGGCTCTTCTCTCGTCGGTGCGCGGCCTTTTCGGTGGGCCTCAGCTGCGGGCCGCGCGACTAAAATTTGAGGCGTGGTGGACTGGGGAACCGGTCGAGGCCGTGGCGGAGCGCATGAGCGACGCTGCGCCATCCGGCGCGTCCACAGCGTCTTCGGACGCCGCGGCGTCGTTAGAGGGGCCGCTGGCCGACCTCGCCTCGCGATCCGCCATATCCCAGCTTCTTTGGGGCGATGGTCATCTCACCCCGGTGACGGAGGAGGACTACCTCGAATACGCCCACGCCCTTCTTGTGAACAGCGAGAAGAGCATGGCGATGATCGGCGCCGGGCTTAGCGGCGGCGCGCGCCATATCGCGTCGGAGACCGGCGTGTGGATCACCGCTTACGAGGCGCGGCCAGCCATCGCCGCCATGGCGGTGGAGGCGAACGCAAAGGCGGGGTTGGCAAAAAAAGTGTCGATTGAGACGTTCGAGCCGGGCGGCCTTGAGCTGCCCGGGGAGAAGTATCATGGCGTACTATGCGTGGGCGAAGTCGCGTTCGTGGAGGATAAGGACGCGTTTTACGCACTTCTGCGCTCGGCCATCAGCAAGGGCGGCTCGCTCCTATTCGCGGACTATATGCTCGCGGCCGACGGCCCGGCCCCTGAGGGGTGCTTCACGCCGTACTGGGGAACGCCCCACCTCTCAACACTGGAACAGCATATTGCATCCCTTGAAGCCGCGGGCTTTGACGTGCGCGTGCGGGAGGATGCAACGCCGCGTCTCATAGAAACCATTGAAGCGGGCTGGGCCCAAGCTCGCCGTGCGGCCAAACAGCTTGAAAGCGATGTATGGGAAGGCGAGACGCGCGCCCTCATGCTTCGCATGCTTGATGAAGAGGCTCGCATGTGGGCGGAGCGATATGCGGCGCTCCAAGGCGGCGTTCTGGAGTGGCGCCGCATCTTGGCGACGTAGCGCTTTATCCAACCCGTGGGCCGCCCAGCCTAGAGTGCCCCTGTCGCCGAGCGAGGCGGCGTTTGGATAAAGGCGGCGTCCATGGCCTCAAGCACCCAATTGCAGCTTCCCTATGTGGAGGCCGCGCAAGCACAGAAGCATGTGACGGTGAATGAGAGCCTGCGCAAGCTCGACGCGCTGGTCCAGCTTAGCGTCGTCAGCCGGACGCTTACCGCGCCGCCGCCCTCGCCGGTGGAGGGCGCCCGGTATCTCGCGCCTGCCGGGGCGACGGGCGCCTGGGCCGGCCGTGACAACGAGATCGCCGCCTATCAAGACGGGGCGTGGGCGTTCTTTCCGCCGCGCGCCGGCTGGCGGCTCTACAGCGAGGCGGACGACGCCGACTACGTCTATGACGGCGCGGCTTGGCGGGCTGGCGTCCCAGGCGGCCTCCTTGCGGGCGATACGGCGGGCGGCGGCTTTCGAGCGATGGCGCTCTCAGAAGACCACACGCTCGCCGCCGCCGCTTTCTCTGACACGAGCATGCAGATCCCTAACCGCGCTATCGTTCTTGGCGTGACCGGCCGCGTGCTGACGGCTGTCGGCGGCGCGACCTCGTGGGACCTCGGCGTCGCCGGCGCAACGGACCGATATGGCTCCAGCATCGGCGCGGCGGCTGGGAGCACCGTCAACGGCCCTTCCAGTGCGCCGACGGCCTACTATGGCGCGACGCCTTTACGCCTTACCGCGAATGGCGGGGCCTTTTCCTCCGGGGTCGTCCGTTTGACGCTCTGCTATCTGTTGATGGACACGCCTGGCGCCTGATCGACCCGGAAGAAAATGCCTCTGGGCCGCAGGCGGGCCGCCCGCCCGGCAAGAGCTGCCGCGCCAGAGCGCCCAGATATCAAGGGTCAATTCAGGAAATAATGCAACAAAAACACATACTTATGCGCGTTAAGCCTAACTGGTATGCGCTTTGCTCCTGGTGACGCGAGCCGGGCCAAAAGGCCCTTAGCTTGAGCGGAAAAATCCGACCACGAGGAGCGTGCGGCCCATGACTTTGAGCGTACACACCAATGCGGGCGCGTTGACGGCGCTGCAAAATCTCAACCAGACGAACCGTGATCTCAACATGGTTCAGAACCGCGTGAACACGGGCTTTCGCGTCACCGGCGCGAAGGACAACGCGGCGATCTACGCGATCGCGCAGAATATGCGCGCCGACATTGGCGCGCTCAACGCCGTCGATCAAAGCTTAAATCGCGCGATCAGCATCTCCGACGTGGCGCTTGCTGCGGGCGAAGCGATCTCGGACATCTTGGTGCAGATGAAGGAGAAGGTGCTCGCCGCGAACGACTCTTCGCTCGACCAAGTCTCGCGTAATGCTTACAATGAGGACTTCGTCGCTCTACGCAATCAGATCAATACGATCATTGAGAACGCTATCTTTGACGGCGCCAATCTGATTGACGGTTCTGTCGCGTCCATTGAAGTCCTGGCGGATGCGGAAGCCCAGAACGTCATTACGGTGACATCTGAGGACCTGTCGCTCAGTGGCACGATCATGTCGATCACGACGACCATGAGCCTCACGACCCTCACCGCTGCGTCATCGGCGTTGACGGCGCTCGAAAGCTCGATCACCAACGTGAACGCGGCTCTCGCCCGCATCGGATCCACCGGCAAGACGCTGGAGACCCACGAGGTGTTCGTCGGCAAGCTCCAAGACACGCTAGAGACCGGCGTCGGCAATCTGGTGGATGCGGACTTAGCCACCGAAAGCGCGCGGTTGCAGGCCTTGCAGGTCCAGCAACAGCTTGGCGTTCAGGCGCTATCCATCGCCAACCAGCAGCCGCAGCTTATCTTGTCGCTGTTCGGCGGCTAACCGATCAGCCTACAGATGCGCGATCCCTAATCCTTCGAGGATTGGGGATCGAACGCGTCCGCTAACAGGGCCTGGAGCGCGCGTGCGTCCAACCGCTCCGGGTTGGTGTCGCTGGCGTAGTGGAAGTCTTCCGGGGCCGGCAGCGCGCCCAGCGCTTCGTAAGCGGCGCTGACGTCGCCCGGGGCCTGCATCGGCAGGATCACATAGCGATCGCTAAGCTCCACGGCGCTGCGCCCGTCATCTTCCGGCACCATCACTTCATGCAGTTTTTCGCCCGGCCGTATGCCAACGACCCGGTGGGGCAAAGCCGGCGCGATGGTTTTCGCAAGCTCCGTGACGCTCATGCTGGGGATCTTCGGGACAAAGATCTCGCCGCCTTCGGTGAGGGCGAGGCTGGAGAGCACAAACTCAACCCCTTGAGGCAAGGTGATCCAGAAGCGGGTCATCCGCGGGTCGGTGATCGGCAAGCTCTCCGCGCCTTCCGCGATCAGCTTGCGGAAAAACGGGATAACGCTGCCGCGCGACCCCACCACATTTCCATACCGCACCACAGAGAAGCGCGTGCCATCGGCGCCGCTGAGGTTGTTGGCGGCGACGAAGATCTTGTCGGAGGCGAGTTTGCTCGCCCCATAAAGATTGATCGGGTTCGCCGCTTTGTCCGTTGAAAGCGCGACCACCCGTTTCACGCCGGCGCGGATAGAGGCTTCCACCACATTCTCGGCGCCCATCACATTGGTGCGGATGCACTCAAACGGATTGTACTCGGCGATCGGAACATGTTTGAGGGCGGCGGCGTGCACCACGTAATCGACGCCGCGCAGCGCCATCTCTAGCCGGTCGCGGTCCCGCACGTCGCCGATGAAGTAGCGCATGTAGGGATGGCGCTCTACGGGGAAGCGCTGAGCCATCTCGTATTGCTTCAGCTCGTCCCGCGAGAAGACGATGAGTTTGCGTGGACGATAAGCCTCCGCCACCATCTGAACGAATTGATGCCCGAACGATCCGGTGCCTCCGGTAATCAGCACCACTTTGTCGTTCAGGTCGATCTGCGGCGTTGCGAAGCTGCGCTTCTCGAAATTCGGCAAGCCGAGCGATCCATTCGGATCAGGGCGCGGCGAGGCGGCGGCGTTTGCGGGCATGGGCGTTATCCTGCGCTTCTGCGAGGCGATGTACTCTTATTCGCTAAACCCGTTAGAGCATTAACCTTAATAAGATCTTGCGGCTGCGGGGCTGCTCCAGCAATCCGTACGGCGCAGCGGCGAGGGCGGATCAATCGCGATTAACGCTTCCTTAGAGCGCGGCGCCTACTCTTAATCATACATCGGATTTTCATCCGCTCGCCCCTTTTTGATTGGAGGCCGACCGTCGCTATGGCCGAACAGCGCCCCGCCGACGCCTCGTCGTCGCACCCGGCCGAGCCCGAAGCGGCTCCTCAAATCTCTGCAGTCGTGTGCGCTAAGAACGAAGGCGCGCGCATCGAAGCGTGTCTGCAACGTCTGAAGGCGGCGGCGCCAGCGGAGATCATCGTGGTCGACGGCGCCTCGTCTGATGATACGGCGGAGATCGCGCGGGCGTATGCGGACAAGGTCATTGTTTCAGACGCGGGCGGCTTAACGGCGGATCGCCAAGTCGGCATTGACGCGGCCTCCCATCCGCTGATCGCCATGATAGACGCCGATCACCGCATTGAGCCCGGCGACTTAAGGGCGCTGTATGGCGATCTTGAGGCCTTCGGGTTTGACATCGTGCAAGCTGGGGTGCGGATTTCCCCACTGAGCTTTTGGTGCCGCGCCGAGGACGCCGCCTTCGGCGTCTTCCACCGAAAGCCGGGCCCCCGCGCCATGATCGGCACGGCGCCCGCGCTCTACCGCGCAGACGTATTCAACGATGTGCGCTTTGACGCCCACATCACGAGGCGCAAAGACGACGCGGACTTTTTCTACCGGCTGTCTAAGAACCCTCTGTACACTTATGGCGTCGGGCGCACCGAGATCATGCAAGAGCATTTCGGGCGCTTCGCCGACTATGTGTCGAAGTTCCTTTGGTACGGCGCCGGGGATGCCGAGTTCTGCAGAAAGCATCCTGAGCGCGCGGCCTCCATGGTGTTCCACTTGCTCGTTCGCTACCCCGTGCTGCGCTCCGCCCAAGCGGCGTCGCAAGGCGCGTGGGCGGCCATTCCATATTTTGTCGTTTGCGGTCTCGCCCGGTTCGCCGGGCTCGCGCGGGGCGTGTTGAAAGCTGAGACCCCGCCCGCCGCCGCGCCGACGCCAGCGGAGGGTTAGAGACATGGCTGGAGGCGGTCTCGCCATTATCATCCAAGCCCGCATGGGGTCCTCGCGGTTGCCGGGCAAAGTGCTGTTGGACCTTGGCGGTCGCACAGCGCTCGCGTGGTGCATTGAGCGTTGTATGACGATTGACGCGGCGGACGCGATCATCTGCGCTGTCGCCGAAGGGGCCGAGAGCGATCCCGTGGCGGAGGAGGCCTGGGCGTCCGGCGCGCTCGTGGTGCGTGGGTCTGAAACGGATGTGCTGAGCCGATACGCCGCCGCCGCCCGAGAGGTGCGCGCCGACCGTGTCATGCGCGTCACCAGCGACTGCCCGCTGATTGACCCGGAGGTCTGCGATCGCCTTGTCGCCTTCGCCGATGCAACGGGGGCGGACTACGTCAGCAACAATATGCCGCCAAGTTGGCCGCACGGGCTTGATTG
Source organism: Pseudomonadota bacterium (assembly GCA_038747965.1). Classification (GTDB taxonomy): domain Bacteria; phylum Pseudomonadota; class Alphaproteobacteria; order Caulobacterales; family Parvularculaceae; genus JBCDJH01. The sequence goes on along the minus strand of JBCDJH010000040.1, from coordinate 1,756 downwards.
TGATGTTTTCCCCGCGAATCTGCTATACGAGGCGGAGAAATACGCCATCGAACAGCACGATCGCGAGCACGTGACCCCCTGGATCCGGCGACACAAGAGCATCACTCGGGCGTGTCTTGCGGGGCCTGGCGGTCTGGCCGGCCAACAGCGTTGGACCCTCGATTACGCTCAGGACTACGCGTTTCTAAAAGCGGTCTTCGATGCGCTCGGCCCGGCGGCCTCGACGGCCAGGGTGGCGGACATCATCGCTCTCCTGGCGCGCCGTCCAGACATTCAAGCCATTAACGCATCGCTAGCGGATGAGCGCCGGATCGGCGCCGGTCAGCAAGCTGAAATCATATCTCTCCCACAACGCCTAGAGGCGGCTTAAGCGATGGGTTGGCTTATCCTCGGCGCCACCGGATTGCTTGGCCAAGCCTTTGGCCGAAAGCTCGCTCTGCGGGGCGTGTCCGTTCGCGGCGCGGCGCGTCGGGGCGCGGACATATCGCTCGATATCGCCGACCCGGTCGCTTTGGTGCGGCTTCTCGATCGCGAAGCGCCGGATGTGGTCGTCAATTGCGCCGCGGTCACCAGCCTTGATGAGTGCGAGCGCAACCCCCGTTTCGCGCATGATGTGAACGCCGCGCCCCTGAAGGCGCTGGCCTCTTGGACCCGGGGCGCGTCAGCCAAACTCATTCAGATATCGACGGACCATTATTACTCCGGCGACGGCGCCCGCACCCATGACGAGCGCAGCCCGGTTATGCTGCTCAACCAATACGCCCGCTCCAAATATGTGGGCGAGGTCTACGCCGGAGAGAACCCGGATGCGCTGATTGTCCGCACGAACATCACCGGCACGCGGGGGTGGCGGGATCGCCCCACCTTCTCTGAATGGGCGATGGAGGCGATTTCGGACCGTCGCCAGGTGCGTTTGTTTACGGACTACTTCACGTCGACAATTGACGCGGACGCCTGCGCGCAGGCAGTGCTCGATTTGGCGGAGGCGGACGCCTCGGGCGTCATGAATGTGGCGAGCCGCGACGTCAGCGACAAGTGGAGCTTCGTCCACGAACTCGCCCGCCAATCCGGCGTCTCTTTGAGTTGGGCGCAAGCCGCGAGCGTGCGGGATATGCCGACGCCCCGGGCCGAAAGCGCGGGTTTGTCTGTCGCGCGTGCGGAAGCGGCTCTTGGCCGACGCTTACCCAGCCGTGAGGAAGTGTGCGCGGCCATTCTCGCCGCAGCTGGCGGAGGCGTCCATGCGGTATGAAACGTCTTTCCGGATTGGCGCCCGCGAGATCTCAGCGACGGCGCCCACCTACTTCATCGCGGATGTCGCCTCCAGCCATGATGGCGACCTTGGCCGCGCCAAAGATCTCATCTGGCTGTGCAAGGAAGCCGGCGCCGACTGCGTGAAGTTCCAACATTTCCTTGCGAAAGACATAGTATCGGGTCCCGGCTTTCGGGATCTAGGCGGCCAGATTGCTCACCAAGCCGCCTGGGAAAAGCCCGTCTACGAAATCTACGAACAGTATCAAACGCCGCGGGTCTGGACGGAAACGCTGGTCGAGACCGCCAAGGCCGCTGACATTGAGTTCATGACGACGCCCTACGATTATGAGGCCGTCGAGATCTTCGATCCGCTTTTGAGCGCCTACAAAATCGGCTCCGGCGATATTACGTGGACCGATTTTATTCGCTACGTCGCCGGCAAGGCGAAACCGCTGTTTCTGGCGACGGGCGCCGCGACCATGACGGATGTGGAGCGCGCCGTTGA
>JBCDJH010000039.1:0-10318 GCA_038747965.1 Pseudomonadota bacterium | reverse complement strand
TGTGAATGACGCTCTGCAAATTCACGGCGGCTACGGATATCTGCGCGACTATCCGATTGAGCGGATGCTGCGGGACGTCCGGGTGCATCAGATTCTAGAAGGCGCCAATGAGATCATGCGGGTCATCGTCGCCCGGGATCTGTTGAAAGAGTATCAGGCGTAGCGGCGACCGGCCGTTCCGCTGCCTGACACATAAGAAGCAATATATTGGGAGGGATCGCCATGACGATCGTCGCATTCATCGGCCTCGGCAATATGGGCGGCCCCATGGCCGGCAACCTCGCCGGCGGCGGCTTTGACGTCACCGCGTTTGACTTGTCGGAAAGCGCGTTGGCGCAGGCGGAAGCCGCCGGCTGTTCGCGCGCGCCGTCGGTGGCGGAAGCCGTGGCGGGCGCCGATGTGGTTGTCTCCATGCTTCCAGCGGGCGCCCATGTGAAATCCGTCTATCTTGGCGAAGCCGGCGTCTTGGAGAGCGCCAAAAAGGGCGCGTTGCTCATCGATTGCTCCACAATCGATGTGCCGTCGGCCCGTGCGGCGATTGAAGCGGCGCACACGGCCGGGTTTGAGATGGTCGACGCCCCGGTCTCAGGCGGCGTGGCGGCGGCCTCCGGCGGAACGCTGACATTTATGGTGGGCGGTGAGAAAACCGCTTTTGACCGCGCGCGGCCCGTTCTTGAAAAGATGGGCGCCAACATTTTCCATGCGGGCGCTGCGGGCAATGGGCAAGTAGCTAAGATCGCCAACAACATGCTGCTCGGCGTGACGATGATCGCCACGTGCGAGGCCTTTAATTTGGCTGAAAAGCTGGGGCTCGATGCGCAAACATTCTTCGATATTTCGTCCACCGCATCCGGACAATCCTGGTCCATGACGAAATATTGCCCTGCGCCTGGCCCCGTGCCCGCCGCCCCGTCCAACCGCGACTATCAGCCGGGCTTTACGGCGGCGATGATGCTCAAGGACATGCGCCTGTCGCAGGAAGCCGCGCGCGGCGCCAAAGCGGTGACGCCGCTCGGCGCCCAGGCCGAGGCGTTCTACGCCCTGATGGAGGCCGCCGGGCGCGACGATCTCGACTTCTCCGGCGTGATGAAGCTCATCCGCGGCGATCTCTAGCTTTTCGTCTCGAGAAAGGCCGGCGCGAGATTAGCGCCGTGCCTTGGCTCTACGTCGCCCTAGGCTGCGCCGCGTTGGCGCGGAGTTGAGGCGAAGAGGTTCGCTTCAAATCTGTCGGGCTCTGCGGCGTCGAGACGCAACGATCCGCCATCGGCGGAAATGGTCCGCTCACCCGCCCAGGCGTCTGACTTCTTCCAAAGCTTGAGGTACACGGCTTTAAGCTTGCGGCGCACCCGCAGCTCCGGCCAGGCGTTTGGAAGCAGCTCTTGCGGCAGGCTCGGCGTTTTCAGCACAAGCCGGCGCATGGCGTGAATGAGAAGGGTGCGAGCGGCGAAGGCGTCGGCGCCTCTGTCGGCGCGGTCCGCGATTTCGCTGAGGCGCTCGATATCCTCCCATTCCGCTGCGATCGTGTCTAAGTCCCACAACTCCGCCATGCTGGCGCCGCCGCTCACCTCGGATGCTTCAAACGCCGCCGCGATGTCGCCTCTAAAGCCGCGCTCTTCAATATACGTTTGAAAGTCTCGCCAACGATAATGTGGGTGTGCGAACATATTCGGCGAAAGCGACGCGAAGCCCTCCGCCGACAAAGCGCGACGCAGCGCCTCGCGGGACGACGCGGTGGCGGGCGAGATAAGAACGAGAAACCAGGCGCCGTTCCAAGACTCTGGCCGTTCGTTATAGATGCGCGCCTGAACCGGCCGCGTAACGGCGAGCCGTTCTGCGGGCATGCGGAGGTTTCGCCGCCGCCCCACCTGAACAGAGTTGAGCCAGCCGTCGGCCACCAGGCGGTGCACGGCTGTGCGAACGGACCCTTCGTCAACGCCCAAAGGCGCCATGAGGGCGGGGAGGGCGCCCAGCCATGCGTCGCCGCCGCGCGGCAGGATCGCGTCGCCCCACATTGTCATCAGCAACGATGTGGCGCGAGGGGCGACAAGTGCGCGCAGAGTTTCGGGCGGTTCTATGGGAGGCTCCTTTGTTGATCGCTCGCGAACGTCTCCAAAACAACCGCGAGCGTCAATCCCGCACCGGCATGCCCAAACATATGACATTTTTCGTGACAAACGTAAAATAACGTTATACAAAAATCGGCGACCAATTGGAGACGTCATGTTCACTCTTGCGAGCGCGCTGCAACGAACCGCACAGGCGGCGGCGGGCCGACCGGCCATGCTGGATGACGACGAACCGTGGGGGGAGCATGTAGCCGCCGCCGCGCGTCTCGCTGGCGGTCTTCGCGGCCGCGGGCTTGTCCGCGGCGACCGTGTTGCGGTGCTTGCGCGGAATTCCGCAGCGCAGGCGCGCGTCTTTCATGCTTGTTATTGGTCAGGGCTGTTGCCGACGCCCCTGAATTGGCGTCTCTCCGCTTCTGAAATCGCGGCGCAGATCGACGATTGTCGTCCCACCGCCATCTTTTTTGAAGAGGAGTTCGAAGCATTGCTTCCGGCCGATCGGAAGGGAAGCCAGAGTTTTTGGTTGAGCGATATCGAGGCCTTAAGCGCGGGGGAGCAAGCGGCGCCGCCGGCGGAAGTCTCCGCCAATGACGCTGCGCTTTTACTCTACACGGGCGGCACGACGGGGCGCGCGAAGGGCGTTTTGCTCAGCCACGGAAATGTGGTCGCCAACGCCTTTCAGGTTCTCGCGGATATGAAGTTCGATGAGAGGAGCCGCTATCTCCACATCGCGCCGATGTTTCATTCAGCTGACCTTCTCGGTACGGCCGTCACCATTCTTGGCGGCGGACACGCCTATTTGCCGGCCTTTGACGTGGATGCTTTTTTATCAGTCATTGAGCGCCGCGCGATCACTCACACGATGCTCGCGCCGACGATGATAAAAATGCTTCTCGCTTCTGGAAAGCGCGCCGACCTTCGGGCCCTGAAGCGGATCATCTACGGCTCGTCGCCGATGGACGCCGCGACCATCGCCAAGACATGCGCCTACTTTGCGCCCGCTGGTATTCTGCAAGGCTACGGACTAACGGAGACGTCGCCTCTGCTGACGGTCTTGGGTTCCGAAATCCACGAGCGCATCGCGAATGGCGAGACGGGCTTGGCGCGCAGCGCCGGGCGGCCCCTTCCAGGCGTGGAGCTGCGGCTCGTGGACGGCGAAGTGCTGGCCCGGGGGCCCAACATCGCGCGCGCCTATTGGAATGCGCCCGACGCGGAGGCCGAGGCCTTTGAAGGGGACTGGTTTCGCACCGGCGATATCGGAGAGATCGGGCCTGATGGCGCGCTCACCCTCCGGGATCGGATGAAAGACATGATCGTCACCGGCGGCGAGAACGTCTATTCAGCCGAGGTTGAAGAGGCTTTGCTAGAACACCCATCGGTGCGCGAGGTCGCCGTTATCGGGCTGCCTGATCCGTTGTGGGGCGAGGCGGTGACCGCCGTGGTGGTTTCGGCGGAGGAGCCTTTCGATGCGGATGCGCTCACCGCCTTTTGCCGCAGCAAGTTGGGCGCCTACAAGGTTCCGAAGCGCTTTCTCGTCAGGGCCAGCTTGCCGAGATCTGCGCTTGGCAAAATACTGAAACGTCAGTTGCGTGATGATCTCAAGGAGACGCCATGAAACGTCGCTGGCGAGAGGCACCTTGGACGCCGCCGCAGTCTTGGGCTGAAAATGTGCCGGAGGTGTAAGGCAACGAGATCAATGGTCTCGGAGAACGAAAGACGCGTCGCCCCACACAAATCTTCTGGCACAGGAAACCGGCGGATCAACCCTACGCCAAAGCGCAAGTCGCAGTGACGGCGCGCTTCAATTCCGTGCCGGCGCTGGACGAGGTCTATCGGCATGCGGACCGGGGCCCGCGCAAGCCACTTGAAGAGGCGGCTGCCCGCGTGGAACGCGCGCCTGAGGACTGGACCGCGCGCGTTAAAGCCTTCGTCCTGGGCGAAGCCGGCGGCCGGCCGGACGACTATCCTATAGACGATTGCACGGCGGAGATTGTCGGCGTTACTCCTATGGACCCCATGTGGGTCTATGAAGGCTACGCCTGCGATCTGCCCAATGTCATCATGATCGGCACGGTAATGGATCATGACCGCCTTAAGCAGCTTCCCGGTGATGACGAGCAGGTGGAAGGCCAGCTTGAGGTGGCCGACCAATACAATCGCGGCGCCCGTGTCGCCAATTGGCTCGCCCGCTGGATCGGCGAACAAGGGTATGCGGCGCGGCCCCATGCCGGCCCATGGGTGGGCTCCCTCAGTCTCGTCCCCGCCGCGCTCGCCGCCGGGTTTGGCGAGTTGGGTTGCCACGGCTCGATCATCCATCCCGTTTTCGGATCGGCGCTGCGTCTCGCCGCCGTTGAGACGGATCTACCGCTCAACGCGGACGCGCGGAATGAGTTTGGCGCCGACGAATTCTGTTTGCGCTGCCAGGTGTGCGTCAACGCCTGCCCGCCTCAAGCCATCAAAAAAGACAAACAGTGGGTGCGCGGCGTGAAGAAGTTCTACGTCGATTTCGATACGTGTCTTCCCTATTTCAATGAGACTTACTCATGTGGGATCTGCGTCGCCGTTTGTCCGTGGTCGACGCCAGGCCGCGCGCCAAAGCTTGCGGATATCTGGCGTCACCGGATTGGCGAAACCAACCAGGACGACGAAGGTTAAGGCGGGCGCTCAGTCTTCGTTTACGCGAATTGCAGACGCGAAACTGGTGATCTGCTTTCGCTGCAAGTCGCGCTAGCGCGGGCGATGCTGCGTGCCGGCGCCTGCTGTGATGAACAGGGCGCGTCCTTTCTCCAGCACATCCACGGTGTGCCAGACGCCTTTTGGCGCGATGGAAAATGCGCCGGCTTCGAGGATCCGTGTCGTCGCCGCGCCGCCGCCCTCCAAGAGGTGTGCGAAGTGGGCGCCGAAGATCCGGGGCGTGGTCAAGTCGTCGGTTACGCCTTTGCGCTCGGAGAGTGGGCCTCTGTCGAAACCACAACCGGAATTGCGCCCCGGCTTCGCAAGAAACGACCTCCAGGCTAAACTCCCATCGGTTGAAGCGTGCTGAGGGCCACGCCTTGAAGACGGACGATGCAGACGCGAGCGCGGCGCACAGCGCGACGGGTGACGCGTCGCTTGACGATGCGTTGGCCTACGCGGCGCGTTATGCGCGGGACCGGCGCGCAAAATCGCAACCCCTAGACGCCGTGGAGGACGCCGAAGCGCTCCGCCGGCGTTTCAAGATGCCTTTGCCAGAAAAGGGCTGCGGGGGCGCGGATGCGATTGAGGCGCTGATCGCGGCGGCCGAACCAGGGCTCGTCGCCAACACCAGCCCCCAGTTTTTCGCATGGGTCATGGGCGCGTCGGACGCAACCGGCGTCGCCGCGGACTGGTTGACGGCGGCGTGGGGCCAGAACGCCGCCATCTATCAAACCTCGCCCGCCGCCGCGATTGCAGAAGAAGCTGTTGGAGACTGGTTGCTGGAGCTTCTGGATCTTCCCCGCGGCGGCTCCGTCGGCTTCGTCACGGGCGCCACCATGGCGGGCTTTGTTGGGTTGGCGGCGGCGCGGACAGAGGTTCTCGCCCGCGCGGGACATGATTTTGAGGCGGACGGGCTGCAGGGCGCGCCTGCTATCCGGGTGTTCCTAAGCGAGGACGCACACGTTTCGAACTTTGGCGCGCTGCGATTTCTTGGGCTTGGCGAAGCGAACTTTGTCCGTGTTGCGTGCGATGATCAGGGCCTCATGGAGACGCGCGCGTTGCGAGCTGCGCTGGAGCGGGTGGACGGCCCGAAGATTATCATTGGCCAAGCGGGGCACATCAACTCCGGCGGCTTTGAGGACTTCGAGGCGTTGGCGAACTATGCGGACGCCCACAATGCGTGGCTGCATGTGGATGGCGCCTTCGGTTTGTGGGCGCGCGTGTTGCCGGAGAAGGCCGAGCTTACGGCGGGGGTGGAGCTGGCGGACAGCTGGTCCGTAGACGGGCACAAATGGCTCCAACTGCCCTATGACTCAGGGTTTATTGTCGTTCGAAACGCCGCCGCCCATCGCCGCGCCATGACGCTTTCGGCCGGGTATTTGAGCCAAGACCCGCGCGATGGGCGCAACCCCACGGAATTCAATCCGGAGCTGTCGCGCCGCGCCCGGGGGTTCGCCGCGTGGGCCGTGCTGAGGGCGCATGGGCGCGCCGGCATTGTGGAGATGGTGCGTCGCCATTGCGCCGCCGCCGAAGCGTTGGCGGCCCGCCTCTCTCTCGTCTCAGGCGTAGAGACATGCAATGAGGTTCGCCTTAATCAGGTCGCAGCCCGGGTGCTTCGGTCTGACGAGGCGACTTCAGACGTCGCGGCCGCCTTGAACCGCGAAGGGCGCCATTTCGTCCGCACGGCCCTGTGGCGAGGCCGGGTCGTACTGCGCTTTTCTGTTATCTCTAGAGATACAGACGATGCCGCCGTCGCACAGCTTGCGGATGATTTGGCGAGGCTGGTGCGCACGCGTTCTGAGTGACGTCGCGGGACTACTCGTCGAACACGGCGACGGCGCGCACCCAGCCGGCGCTCGCGCCTTTGATTTTGACGGGGAAGCACAGCACGTTGAAGCCCGTCGCGGGCAGCGGCTCTAGCCCGTGCAGCTTCTCCATCTGAAAATAGCCGATGTCTTTTCCGGCCTTATGTCCTTCCCAGATAATGGAAGGGTCCTGATCATTCGCCCATTTTTGCGCTGTATGGTTGAACGGCGCGTCCCATGACCAGGCGTCGGTGCCGACGACCCGCACACCGCGTTCGGCGAGATAGAGCGTCGCCGCCCGGCCAAGCCCGCAACCGGCGCTGAGATAATCATCCTGGCCATAGCGCTCGCCAGCGCTGGTATTGACCAAAACGATGTCATAGGGCTGGAGCGCATAGTCGATCCGCTTCAGCTCGGCCTCAACGTCCGCGGCCGTCACCACATAGCCGTCTTCAAACTTGCGAAAGTCGAGCTTAACGCCCGGGCGGTCGCACCAATCAAGGGGCACTTCGTCGATCTTCATCGCGGGCCGCCGGCCCGTCGGCGCGGAATCGTCCTGATAGGAATGATAATGCCAAGGCGCGTCCATATGGGTGCCGTTGTGCGTCGATAGCTCCAGCATCTCCACCGCCCAGGCCTCCGAATCGGGAAGTTGTTCCGGCTTCAGGCCAGGGAAGAACGGTTCGATCTGCTCGAAGGTCTCCGTGTGCTGGAAGTATTGAATCTTTGGGCGGAAGTTCTCCGGATCGGAAGCCACGTCGTTCTCGATGGCGATCGATAAGTCCACGTATCTCTTGGCCATCAGGCGCTCCCTTCGCTCGCTTTAATGGTGGTGCGCAAAACGCCGATCTGCGGCGAGTCAAGCTCGATCACATCGCCATCATTGAGGAACGCCATGCGCTCCAGCCCGCAGCCGTCGCCAACGGTGCCAGAGCCCAAGATCTCGCCCGGATAAATCGTTTCGCCTTGGCTCACCCAGGAGATCATATCCCCAAAGCCCCAATACATGGTGCTGGTGGAGCCGCGGGCGACTTCTGTCCCGTTGATACGCGTGATCATGTCGATAGCGCGCGGATCGATTTCATCAATCGTCACGAGGCAGGGCCCCATGGGCGTCGCCTTGTCGAAGTCCTTGCCCTTGGCGGGGCCGAGCAAGCTTTGCAGCTCCGCGCTCTGTGCGTCGCGGGCGGAGAGATCGTTGTAAATGGTGAATCCGAACACGTGGTCGAGCGCCGCGTCCTTGGGAATGTCGCGGCCGCCTTTTCCGATCACGCAGGCGATCTCGAATTCATAGTCCATCACCTTCGAATAATGCGGCCAAACCACGGTCTCATCCGGCGACGCCACAGAAAACCGGTTGGCTTTATAATAGACGGGCTGCTTGTACCAAATGGGCGGAAGCGTGAGCTTGCCGTCCGCTTCCGCCTCAGCGAGCGCCTCCGCAGGGTCGCGCCCCGCCTCCAGAGCCCGCAGCTTGGTGATGCTGACGATAGATTGCTGGAAGTGCTTCTCGAAAACCATAAAGTCGCGGATCTTGGGGGGCTGCGGCAGCGGCGCGCAGAGCGTCACCTTCGACGGATCGAAGAGGGCTGAGGAGGGCGGCGCGGCGATCAGCGCGGCCGCGGCGGCGCGGCCGGGATCGCCCGCTTCAATCAAGCCCAGCATGTCGGCGAACCAAGCGGTCTCGCCCGCTTTGGCGTCGGCGTTCGCGGCGGCCAAATCCAGCGCTTCGCCACTCTCCAGAAGCGCCCCAAGACGCTCCAGGCCCGTTTGGTCCAGATAGGTGATCAGCTTCATGATGCGTGCCCTTCAGCTGGTTTGAGCGCGTCGGATGAGGCTCGCCGTTCCGGGCCCTCAAAGGCGGGAAGGGCGAAGGTGAGCGCTGCCGCGGCGATCAGCGCGGCCGTCGATCCCATCAAGGCGCTGTCATAGCCGCCAAAGGCGTCGAACGCCCATCCCATAAGGAATGGAGATCCGCCGGCCCCTATCAGGAAGATCGCGTAAAGCGCTCCGTAGACGACCCCGTAGGACTGTAAGCCAAAATAGCGAGCGACGAGATAGCCGATGAGGTCGACCTCCGCGCCCATGGAAAAGCCGATCGCCACCGCGGCGACGAGCGCCAGAGACGGGCCGCCGATCAGAAAGGCGCAGTAGCCAATCGCCGCGAGACCGAACAGCAGCGCCGCCACGCGCGGGGCGAAGAAGCGATCGATCAGATATCCCGTGGCGAGCCGTCCCGCCATGATGGAGACGCCGATGATCGCGGCGTACCGCCCGGCCTCCGCTGGCGACATGCCGGCGTCCCGCAGCATGGGAATGAAATGCACGATGGCCCCGCCCACAGCGCACGCCACGAGGAAGAAGATCAGGGCCAGAAGAACGAAGGTGCGCGAGCGCGCCGCCTCTGCGAAACTGACGCCGCCGGCGCCCTGGTTTTGCGTTTTCGCCGCCGCGCCCGCGGTTTCGGCGGCCGGCGCGTCGCGGATCAACAGGTAAACGACTGCAGCCGAGGCGGCGATGATCAGCGCGAGGACGCGGTAGCCCGCCCGCCACCCAAACTCTTCAACAAACGGCGTCAGCATGAGGGGCGCAAGGATCCCCGCAACGCCGGTGCCGAGTAAGGCGACGCCGAGCGCCAGGCCGCGCGCCTTGTCGAACCACCCATTCACCGCCCGCGTGAATGTGACGGGGGAGGAGCCGCAGGACATCACCGCCATCACGAGCGTGATGGCGTAGAAGGCCAACAGGCTGCCTGGCGTCACGCTCAAAGCGGCCATGCCGCAGGCGAACGCGATAAGGGAGAGGAACGCGATGCGGCGGATCCCAAACCGGTCAATCAACATGCCGACGAATGGCGAGAGCAGCGCTAGGATGGCGACGCCGACGATATTCTGAGCCGAAACCTGAGAGCGGCTCCATCCGAACGCCTCGTTCAACGGCAGAATGAAGACGCCGCTGGTGTAGAAGAGGAGTGAGGAAACCCCGACGCCGACGCCCAGGAAACAGGCGAATAAAACGCGCCAGCCGCGTTGAAACTCCGCCGCCGCTTCAGGGTCGAGAAGGGCTCTGCTCACGCTTGCGCCGCTTCCGTCGCCGCTGTTCCGGCGCCGGGCGCTGGCCACGCGCCCGGATCGATCCGCGTGCCCGGATAATAGGCTTCTGCGAAAGAAGGCCGCGCCTCCACCCGGGCGAGCCAATCCGCCACCCGAGGCCGCGTCGCCCACATATCTTCCATCGATAGGTCTACCATCCGAATGATGGTAGGGATCACGACGATTTCGGCAATGGTGAAGCGATCGCCCATCAGCCACGGGCCGGCCTCCAGCCGCCGCTCCATTCTGTCCAGCGTTCCGCCCAAGCGCTCCAGGGAATCGCGCATGGTTTCGTCATCGAAGCCGTCTTCGCCGCGCATGCGCCGATAAAAACCCTTCCGCAGAGGCATGCGGTCCGCCAACTCATTCAGCGTCATGTCCGGCAAGTTGGCAAGCCGTTTGGCGAAGATCTTATTGAAGGAGGGGGGCCGGATCGCCGTTGTCGGCACCTCTTCGGAGTAGCGCATCCATGCGCGCATATCCGCCCGGCCCGCCGCGCTTGCGGGCGACAGAGGCGTTTCGGGGAACACCTCGTCCAGATACTCGCAAATGACGGAGGAATCGATCACCACCGCGTCGTCATGCACCAAAGTGGGCACAACGCCATTTGGGTTGAGCGCGAGATATGCCTCCGTCAGATGTTCTTGGCGCGCCAGATCCACGTCGCGCTTTTCATAGTCCA
>JBCDJH010000038.1:0-10345 GCA_038747965.1 Pseudomonadota bacterium | reverse complement strand
GGACATGGAGGCCGCCTTGATCACCTCTGCCGTCGGATTGGCCGCACCGGCGACAAGCCAGCGGACGGGGACGAGAGCCGACGCCTACGCCCGCCGCGGACCGATTGCAGCCGCGCGCCAGCGCGGCGGCGGCGCTCCAGCGCGGAACTCCGCATCGCGCCGGATGGTGGGTCCACGCGAGCGCCCCCATCAACGACCTGCGCGCCCCCCGTAAATCCCGGCGGCGGGGCAGCGAAGACAGGCGTCTCAGACACGCTGGGGAGCGCAGGCGCAGGCGGCATCGCCGCCTCTATGTCATCCGTACCAGACACTCTACTATTCCGCCGCCTGGATATTTGCTTGCCGGGAAATGAGCCGGCGCGTCGCCGCTTCATCGCGTCCCGCAAGGCCGGCGAGGTTCGACTGCGCCGTAGCCACGATCTCGACGGCTCCCGCGTCTGCGTTGGTGACGACATCGCGGAAGAACGCCGCGCCGTCCGCAAGCGGAATAAGCTCGACAGAAGCTTCTCGCATGTGGCGCGCGAGTTCCGGGGAGACCATACCGCCGTCCCACGCGCCCCAATTGATCGACCGCACAAGACATACGCCGTCCCGCGCTCGCGCCTCAGACTGGCAGACCTTGTTCAGCACTTCGTTGGCCGACGAATAATCAACCTGGCCAATATTGCCGAACTGCGCGGCCACTGAGGAGAACGCCACGATCAGCTTCAACGGATCATCCGCAGTCGCCTTCAAAAGCGCATCGAAGCCAGCCACCTTGGTCTCAAACACCCGGCTGAACTGCTCAGGCGTCTTCTCAACGATCAGCTTGTCGGCGAGAACGCCCGCGGCATGGATGAGGCCGGTGATCCCGCCCCATTTTGCGCGCGCTTCATCTAAGACTTCGGAGACCGCCGCCGCATCGCGCACATCAACGGCCCGGTAGAGCACGTCCGACCCGAGCGCGCGCAACCGATCGAGGCATCCGCGCGCCTCTCGGCTCGCCAGAATCGCAGTCGCTTCCTTACCGACGGCGGCGGGGCTAAAGCGCTCACCCGTCTGTCTCGCCGCATCGATCAGGGCTTTCTTCAGCGCCGCTTCATCCTCCGCGCCGCGGAGCCACTCTGGTTCATCCGCCAGCGGAGAACGCGCCATAATGACGAATTTCGGCCGGTGTGCGCTTGCCAGCGCTTCGAGGCACGCCGCCGTCACCCCTCGCGCGCCGCCAGAGACAACGATGACGGAGGCCTCATCGACGATCGGGCCGGAGACGGCCCCAATGGCGGATCCATAGGCGTTTGGCAGCGCCAACGCCGTGGTGCGCCGACGCCCATCGGCCGCGAGACCCACCTCGATTTCTCGTCCGCCTTCGAACAATTCATCGGCGATCGCCGCTGCAATCACTGCAGCGTCGCGCGCGCCGCGCTCTATGTCGATGGCTTTGATTTGGGTGTCCGGCCAGCATTTCCCGATTGTTTTGACAACGCCCGAGAGGCCGCCCGCCCAAGCCTTATCGTCTGGCCCCGGCTCGAAGCCAAAGGCGCCGCCGGTGTCCTGCACCGATACAAAGACGCCGCCTGGCTTCATCAACGCCATCGCCGCCGTTTTGGCGGCTTTGAACGCGTCCAGATGCAGAAGGTGCGAGCCTTCGGCGCCGGCCACGGCATCAAGCCCAGGGAGGAACACGACTTTAGACGCCGTTTCCACGGCTTCGCCCGCCACCGTCGCGCCAACGCCGCGACGGGAGAACTCCTCCGCCAACGCGTCAGCGACGCCGCCCTTATCTTGAATGATAAGAACCGGGTTTCCATCACTGAGGCCCGGCAATGCGAAGCCTGTGGCTGGCGCATCGACAGCCGTCGCTAAGAAGCGATCGAGCGGCTTAACTTGTGCGCTCGGTTCGACCGGGACGAGATAATCAGCGGAGCCCGCTTCGAGTTCGGCTTGCGCCGACGCGTCGCTATGCGACGCGCTCGAAGCGGCTTGTGCTAAAAAATCCACGACGTCCTGGAGCGTCAATAGATTGGATACGGCGTTCATATCAACATCGTCTTGGGACGGCGCCTGACCCGGCAGCTTGTCGCCCAACCCCATCAGGATTTCCATGCGCTTGATGGAGTCAACGCCGAGATCGGCTTCAAGTTGCATGTCCATTTCCAGGAGATCCGTTGGGTATCCTGTCTTATCGGCGACAATCTCCACGACCACGGACTTAATGTCTTCAGCCGAAGCGCCGCTTGAGGCCGGCGCTTCGTCAGCGGCGGCGGGCGCGGGCGACGACGGCTCCACCACATCGGGCGGCGGCGCGCCCATCTCTGCGGCGTTCGACGCCCTCCGGGCGAGATACGCCCCCATGTCGCCAATCGTAACGAGGTTGCCAATCTCAGCTTGATCGGCCGTAGCGGGATCGATAAGACCCGGCGCTTTGTCTTTCAGCGCCATGAAGATTTCAACGCGGCTGATCGAATCGACGCCGAGGTCGCTCTCCAACTCCATGCTGTCTTCGAGCGTGTCCGACGGGTAACCGGTCTTCTCCGCGATCACCTCAATCGCAAGCTCTTTAATGCGCTCCGCCGACAGCGCCGGAGCGGCGGCGCCGTTGGCCGCAGGCGCTGGGGCCGAGGCTTGAGGCTGCGCGGGCGCCGGCTGCACTGCAACGGGAGCCGGCGGCGGCGCGACAGGCGGCGGCGCGGAGGCGGGAGCCGGCGAAACGACGGCCGCGTCCAGGTTTGGGCTTGGGGCAGGGGCCGGGGCCCGGGCGGGCGCAGGCGCCGCTTCCGCGCGGGAAGGTGCGACCGGCGCCGGCGCTGTCAGTTGTTGTCCCGATCCCGCCATGACGCCGCCGCCGATGGCGTCGCGGGTCAATTGCAGGAATGCGTTGTGGCTTTCGAGCATGACGCTCAAGAACTGCTCGTGAACGGCGCTTGCGTCCGCATGAACAGCCTCAAGCCCGCCTTGGGGGCCGAGCGTCGCCGGCGGCAGAACCTGGCGCGCTTCGGGCGTGGGCTGAATATGGGCGGGCGCTGCGCCAGCGACGGAGCCGGGAGCGGGCGGCATTTTATCAGTGGGAACAGGCGGCGCGAGTTGAAAGCTCTCAGACTGTCCGTTTACATATTTTTTTGGTTCTTCGTTCATCACGGCTCCCGATACTCCCCTGGGCGGCGATACTGAAGCTGGCGAGCCAGCCTCTGGACGGGCGGGCGCAACGGCGCGCTCCGCCTCGATGTGAGAAGGTTGCGGCGCGGGTGCGGGCCGCGCGGGTTTCTGCGCGCGCTCCGGCGGGCGAGGGCCTTTCGCGGTTCCGCCCTTTAGGCGATCTCGCTCGCTCAGGCGCTTCACAGTGCTATCAATCCACACGATGTGCGGCTTCAACGCGACCGGCTCTTCAAGCGCATCCACATGATGATCCGCCCACAGCGCGTCGAAGTCGACGGATGCGCCAGCCACCGCTAGGGCTCCCAAGCCCTGGAAGAACGTGGCGACGCCGCGCCGCTTCTTATGGTCAAGCGCGATTGCGACGTATGGATCCTCAACAACGCCGTCGAGACACTGCCTCGTCAGCTTGGTGAGAACGTCCCCTGGCCCCACTTCGACAAAGATGCGGACGCCTTTCGCATGGGCCGCCCGAACGCTATCGACGAACTTCACAGGCTTCGAAATCTGTTCGGCCAAGGTCGATCGGCATGAGGCGATGTCCTGGCCGTAGGGCGCCGCCGTCGTGTTGGCGATCACTTCGCCCTGTGGCGCATCCCGCCATACGCCCGCGAGATAGGCTTCAAATACGGAACTCGCTCCGGCGACGACAGAAGAGTGGAATGCGGATGAAACCGGCAACCGGCGGAACGCGCCGCCCGGCAGCTCCGCCTCGAATTTCTCAATATCTTGTAAACGGCCTGACACCACGGTTTGCTTCGGCGCGTTCTCGTTGGCGATGGCGACATCAGCGCCGGACGCCTCAATCGCTGCCTCAACAGCTTGCTTTTCCAGAGAAACGGCGACCATCGCCCCCTTAACGCCCGCTCCGGCGGAACTCATCAGGGCACCGCGCTTTTCGGCGATGCGAACCGCCGCTTCAGCATTAAAAGCCCCGGCCTGATGCAAGGCGATGATCTCGCCAAAGCTGTGGCCAATGGCGAGATCGCACGAAACGCCTACAGACTTCATAAGCGCCAGGTAAGAAAGCTCGGTCACTGCGAGCGCAGGCTGCGCCACTTCGGTCGCTTTGAGCGCCGACTCCTGTTGCGACTTCGCATCCTCATCCCAAGTCGGCTCCGGGAACACGACACTATGCAGCGCTCGGCGCCCCTCAATGCGGGCGCGCTGCGCCTCCTCGTCCCAGATCTTGCGGGCTGCCTCGAAATGCATGGCGACTTCGCCGCCCATGCCAAGCGATTGGCTGCCCTGGCCGGGGAAAAGAAACGCCACGTCGCCATCGAGCGGGGCTGCGTCGCTGAAGGCGGCGCCCTCAAAGTTGGCCGGCAACGCGCCGCTGTCCTTCAGGAGCCCAGACACTTTCTCAAACAAGGCGGAAAACTTCACAGGCGTCGCCGCAACGAGGGCGAGCCGGGCCGGAGCTTTGCGATCGAACGTCTCCTGCGAGGCCTTTGCAAGCGCGTCGAATGCGAAGCCGTCCTCGGCTTGTTTGACCACGGCCGCCGCCGCCCGTAGCACCGCCGCCCGGTCGGCTCCGCCCAACATAAAAAGCTGGCTCGGAAACTTGAGACGTCGCTGCGCACGGTGCGCGCCTTCATATTCCTCGACGGTGAGATGGGCGTTGGTGCCGCCAAAGCCAAAAGCGGACAAGCTGGCGCGGCGCGGATGCTCTTCGCCGGAAATCCATGGCCGCGCTGTGGTGTTCAGATAGAGCGGGCAGTCCTCCGCCTGGAGCTGATCGTTCGGCTCATCGACCTTAATGGTGGGCGGAAGGATCCGCTCATGCAGGGCGCTCGCCACCTTCATAAGGGCCACAGCGCCGGCCGACGTTTTGGGATGGCCGATCTGCGATTTCACGGAGCCGAGCGCGCAGCGCACGCGCCGACCGGGCCCGCCGAGCACTTGCGACATGCTTTTGACTTCCGTCGCATCGCCAAGCGGCGTGCCCGTGCCATGGGCCTCCGCAAGACCGACGGTCTGCGGCGAGTAGCCGGCGGCCTCGTAGGCCCGCTCCATCGCCCGCACCTGGCCTTCCGCACGCGGCGCATAAATTGCGCTGCCGCGCCCATCGGAGGAGGTGCCGTGCCCGCGAATAACCGCGTAGATCTTATCGCCGTCCCGTTCGGCGTCCTCTAAGCGCCGCAGCCCGACAAGCACAATGCCCTCGCCGATGACGGTGCCGTCGGCGTTCTTCGAGAAGGGGCGGCAGTCGCCCTTCTTCGAAAGCGCGCCGGTCCTGGAGAAGGACACGAAGGAGCCAATATCCGTCAGCAAATCAACGCCGCCGGACACCGCCAAATCGCACTGACCGAGATACAGTTCGTTCATGGCGGCGGAAAGCGCCGCAAGTGCGCTGGCGCAGGCCGCGTCGACAATATAATTGGTGCCGCCGAAATCGAGGCGATTGGTCACGCGGCCGGCGATGATGTTGCCGAGGAACCCAGGGAAGCTCATTTCCTGCCAAGACGGTTGGTGCCCGGCGATCCTGTCGGCGACCTCGAAAGCCTCGGACTTGCCGAGGCCAGCGCCTTCCAACTCTTCCACCCAATTTGGCCATTGCATGCGCGACATCATCAGCGCCTGCATTTGCGTCATGCCCTGCGCTCCGATGATCACGCTGACGCGCTCGCGCGCGGCGTCGGACCACTTATCAGCGCCGATCCGCTGCATCAGCTCCTTCGCCTTTTGCAGTGTGAGGAGCTGCGCCGAATCCGTCGCCTCAATCACTTTTGGCGGAATGCCGAATTCCACCGGATCGAAGGGCGTCGCGTCGATAAAGGACCCCCTGGTGCAATAGGTTTTGTCGCCGGACGCGTTCGGATCGGGGTCAAAATAATCGTCGAGCGAAAAGCGCGACTCCGGGACGGAGCGAATTTGATCGACCCCGTCGAATATGACTCGAAGAAATCCATCCGTCGCCGGATCGCCAGGGCAAAGCGCGCTGAACCCTACGATCGCGATGGGCGGTCGAGACGCATGCGAATCAGCCATCAGTGTTCATCCTTCAGCCAGCGGCCAGGCCGCGCGATGACCCTGCTCAAGACAGGTCCGTCGGGGCGAATTGAAAACAAGACGCCGGCACGGCGAGCCCCAGCTGCCGTAGCGCGTGGGCGCGCGAAATCACCGCCGCGCCCTCCAGAATATTACGGCCCACCTGGCCTACAGTCCGCGCAGATGCGCTGGCCAGGAAAGTGCCAGCGGTCCAGGCGTTGAAGGCGCCCATCGCGGGCCCGCACCAGATCTGATAATCGAGCCGTCGCTCGGACTGGCCGCGAATAGCCCAACGAATCGAGTTCCCGAGATACCACCGGAACACCAAAGCCATCCGGTGTTTCTCGTCCCTCGCCGCGCGCTCATTTTCCGCTGGATTGCGCTCAGAGAAATAGGACTTCGTCTGCGCCCAAATATCTTCAAGCGGAGCCTTGAATATATCGCGCTCGATGGCCGCTCGGCGATCAGCGGGAATCTCAGCAAGGCTATTATACTGCGTATAAAGACTATAAAGCAGGTTCGCGCGCGAAGCGAACATCACCCCCCGCTTCAAGACTTGCACTTTCACGCCGAGCTCGAACATGTCCGCTGAGGCCGCCATCGCGACATCAGCCATGTCCACCGCTTCCAGCATCTCCCGGGCGCCGGCCGACAAACCCGACTCTACGCACGCTTGGTTGACCGAGCCTGTCACCAAATAGTCTGCGCCAAGACCGAACGCTGCAGCGGCTGCGGCCGGCGTTCCAATGCCGCCAGCGGCGCCGACGCGGATTGGCCGCTGATAACCCATGTCGCGCACGATTTCGTCCCGAAGACCTGAGATCCGCGGCGTCGACACGAGGCTCGGCCGCCCGTCCGTATGACCGCCAGAATCGGCCTCCACGGTGATGTCCTCGGCGACCGGAACGAGCGCGGCCAAGCGCGCCTCTTCCGCGCTAAGTTTTCCGTCCGCGACGAGCGCGTCCACAATAGGTTGCGGCGGCGGCGACATGAACAGACGCGCCATTTCGGGTCGTGAGATTTTGGCGAAGATCGACCGCGGACGATGGATCGCGCCTGCCTGGTCCACGCGCAGCCCCTTCGCCGCCAAGTAGGCGATAGCAGGGGTGATGGACATGAAAGCAGACGCCGAGACATTCCTCAGACCGCGCCCGATATATAGCTCGGCAAGCTCCATTTCGAGGCCAGGCTCGTTCGGCGAATGAATGAGATTGACGCCCCAAGGAAGACCTTCCGGGTCGAGCGCCGCCGCCACTTCCGAGGCCTTTTCAGCGACGGACGTTGCGGTAAGGCCCGCGGCGCCGAGGAAACCGAGCATGCCAGCGCGCGCTGCGGCGATCACCATCTGCGGACTAGCGATGCCATGCGCCATTTCGCCAACAATGTAAGGAAAGCGCACATTGTGGATATCGCCGAAAGCGCGATCGCCAAGCCATTCGGGATAGGCGGGGGGCAGCATGCCCAACATAGGATATTGAGATCCGCCGGCGCCAGGCGCGCTCGGCGCGAGCGACGCGCCTATCACACCCGAATCGCCTTGGAGGATATAGACCGGACTGCGGATCGCGCGCGTGACAGCTTTCAGCCCGTCGCCAGAAAAGCAGACATGCTCAGGCGCGCCCGCCCAAGCGAGCGGCGCAGCGGCAGGCGCGGCCGCAAGCGCTCCGCCTACTGCAGGCGAGACGCCGGCGTCCGTGACTGAAGAAACGTCGGCAATAGACACCTGCGTCCCCCGTCCTCCCTAACCGGCTGCGGGAACGAAGCGATTCGCGCTTCGCAATCCGCACCCGAACTTCCCAATACCGGGAATCTCCGACCTTACTTCTCGCTTAAGGCGAACAAACGCCCTAGAACCGGGGCGTCCTTGCGCGATGCCGAATTTTATCGTCCCGCATCGCCGTCGATCTGCCAGACAGTCAGCCGACGCGCCTACAGCCGAAGGGCGCTGAGCACGCATTTGCTCGCAAATCCAGCTACATAAGCGTGTTATGACGCGATCTTCACAAATAACGTCCTCACCGATCATTCATCTATTAACGATTTTGTCTTGTCAAGCGACAGTGATTGCGATTTCCCGTCTAAGTAGTGGCGCCCTTCCTCACGCTCCTTACGCCGAAAACCTTAGGCTATGCGCGGCCCCGCTTCCCTCGGATCCACACGCCGTCTGCTCTATCTCGGACCAACAAAAGCTGCGCACACGTACAACGGTCATCGCCCCGAGTGTGGCGACGCTCGCCGCGCAACCCTCGATAGGAACATCGCGTGTTTCAACGCCGCAAGACGGCCACCCCGCGTCCGCCGCATACGTTCTATTTAGCTCAGACGCGTCGATCGCTTGCGGGCGCCACCGCAGGCCCAGCCCAACAGCCTTTGCGGCCGCTTCTTTCCGTGTCCAATACCTTAAGAAGGACTGCGCCGTCGGCTTGTCGCCAAGGCTGGCGCGCTCGCGCGGATGGCAGGCTTGCGCCATCAGGCGGCCGAGCGATGGCAGGGCGCGCAGCTCCTCCACATCGACGCCTATGGAAGCAACGCCCCCAAATTCATCTTCATGTATCGCGGCAAGCGCAACGCCGCCGCAATGGGCGAGACTGAAGCGCAGCCGCCCGGCGCCAATTAAACCAGGCTTGCCATCCACATAGTGAAACCGAAGGCCGGCGGCGGGCCGCGCGGCCCGCTTGCCCAGCAGGGCGCGTAACGCAGCGTGGGAGCGCACGAAGCGCTGGCCAGTCGCCCGGCTCATGTAGCGCGCTGCACGCTTGCGCTCCAGCTCGTCAAGAAGCGTCAAACTGGCGTCGTCGAATCGCCCGGCAGCCGCATCCGACACGTCGATTCGCCAGATTTCCAACGGAGTGGCGGGCGCCGCCAGCGCCCCGCCGGCCGCAGGAGGCGACAATCGAATTCGCGCCATATTCACCCCATATCCCGTTGCAGCCCAACGCGAAGCGCGCGAAACGCTCCGGTGTTGGCCGCCGCTGCTTCACAATATTAACTTTTTGCGTTGCAGCAACCCCGTAGGTATTTTAGCCATTGGCTGACGCGGCGCACGACCAAATGACAGATAAGAAACACATGGCGACGGTCGATCCGACAACGTTTTTTGAGAAGACTGCAGCGCCTGAGAACCGACGCAAGGTGATCGCCGCCGGCCTTCTGCTCGCCTTCGCATTTGCAGCAATGCTGCCGCAACTGCGGAAAGATCCTAGCATCGACGCCTTCATGCGAGCCGATCATCCCGCGGTGGTGTACCGGGACCTGGTCGAAGACACGTTTGGCTTGCGCTCGCCGTTACTGGTCGCGTTGGTGAGCGATGAGGAGGGCGGCGTTTTCTCGCCCGGAGCCCTCGCGGCGGTGAAGCGCATATCTGACTCATTAAAAAAGACCGCCAACATCGATCCCGAACGCGTCACCAGCCTTTCGACCGTCTCCAACATTGCAGCGGACGGCGACGATCTGGTTGTCGAATCATTTTTCGACGCGCCGCCGACGACGGCGGCGGAAGCAAGCGCCGTTGAAGCGGCCGCCCGCGCCATCCCCGCCTATCGCGGCGTTCTCTTTTCAGAGGACGGCACATCGGCCCTGATCGCGGCGGAGCTTGTCGACGACGACAAAGCCGGCGCGACCTATGAGGACGTGACGGAGCGTGTGGAAGCCGCCCGCGGCGACTACGCCGCCTACATCGCTGGCGAGGGCGCGGCGAGCGGATATCTGAGCGCCTACCTCAACCGCGACACCCTAAAGCTGCTGCCGCTATCGACCGTCGTCATGGTTTTGATCATGACGATTTCCTTTCGCACCCGGGCCGGCGTTAGCTTGCCCTTCCTGGTGGCGACGGCGACGCTCGCCGGAGCCGTCGGATTGATGGCCGGGCTCGGCGTCCCGTACTTTGTCATCACGAACGCTTTGCCAGCCATTTTGATCGGCATCGCCGTCGCCGATTCGGTTCATATTCTTTCGCACTATTATGAGACGAAGGCGGCCCGCCCAGAGGCCTCCGATAGCGAATTGGCTGTCGGCGCCGCGTCCGCTATGTGGCGCCCGATCACGCTGACAACCTTGACAACAATCGCCGGCTTCACCGGCATCGTCGCCACATCAAGCACGCCGCCTATGATGTGGTTCGGCGTCTTTGCGATCGTTGGTATATTGGTCGCCTACGGATTTTCTCTGGCGGTGATCCCGGCGGGCCTTTCGGCGTTTGGGCGGGCGCAGAGCCGCCCCTTCG
>JBCDJH010000037.1:0-10375 GCA_038747965.1 Pseudomonadota bacterium | reverse complement strand
CCCGGAAATTCTGTTCTTTGTGACCCTGCGAAACGGCGCGCCGCGCGCGGCTGGGGTAGAGACCGCCGCCCATGGCGTGATCGAGCTGCTCGGAGGCGTCAACAGCTTTGCAGGCCATACAGGCTACAAAGCGCTCTCGTTAGAGGCCGCGGTCGCCGCCGATCCAGACATCACCAAGATGATATCTGGATCGGCGGCGACCGCGGCCTCTAGCGGAGCGCTTTGTAGCCCGTATGGCCTGCGAAGCTGTTGACGCCTCCGAGCAGCTCAATCACGCCATGGGCGGCGGTCTCTGTCCCGGCCGCGCGCGGCGCGCCGTTTCGCAGGGTCACAAAGAACAGAATTTCCGGGGATAGCCCGAGGCGTTCAACACGCTCGGCCATACGTCTGCTATCCGCCTCTATACGGTCTCGAAGTTCAGCGCCCGCCTCGCGAACCGATAGAAGATCCGCGATACGATCAACCTTCTTTAGGATTGAATCCAATGTGTACGCTGCTTCTGTCTCCAGTATTTTGACGCCCGAGTCTCTCAATTGATCTATCACGACGGGTGGACCAGCCGCGCCGCTGATAACGATTAAATCAGGCTCCAGCGACAATACGCCTTCCGCGGATAGCTGACGCAGATATCCAACTTTGGGTGTCTGCGTCGCGGCGGCGGGATAGACGCTCGTCGTGTCAGTCGCGACGATGGCGTCGCCAAGTCCAAGCGCGTAAATGATCTCAGTTACGTCCCCCCCAACAGACACAATTCGGTCTTGGGCGGCGGCTGGTGAAACGGAAACAGCGACCACTGATAGTAGGAACGCCCACGTCGCTTTCTTCAAAAGGATCATGTCTTGGTCCTATCAAACGGTCATCGGTTCAGGAGGTACAACAACAGCGGCAACCAAATAAGTGAAAGCGTAATCAATCCCTTCACGGTCTGATAAGCGACCCATAGCCAGAACAGCTTTCTCCCATTCTTGCGCCATTGCCGAGGGTCAAATCGAATGCGTTTCAGCCCAGACTTTAGATCATTCATGTCCAAAGAAGTTCCACCCTCACGCCGAGGATATTGCAATTGCAAGTAAATTGCAATACCTGCGATTTGCAAGGCGCTGAAATTCCCCGCAGCATTTTCTATCGATAGTGCGATTTAAGACGCAGACTGTGGCCGGCCACCGGGCCGATCGATCCGAAAAAGAGCTGGCGTCTCACAGATGCTCGCGGTAGCTCACGTCGCTCGCCATTCGCGTCGCCGCCCGCCTCCAAACATGACGAAACGAAATGGTATCCGTCGGAGGTACGACGCAGCGGCGATTCAATGTGTCATACTTCAATTGTGTTCGAGACCGGGATTTTAGTGAGAGTGACCCGTGCCGTTTCCCGACGAGAAAACCCGCGGAGCGCCGCCTCCGCATGAACGGCCCAGCGGGCCCAGCCTTTGGTTGCGACTTTGGCTGGCTTACACTTTCATCTCCTTCTTTGGCGTTACGGCCATTTTGCTGGTGTCGACCCTGATAGATTGGCGGCACGCCTATAAAAAAGCGTACACTGAAGAGAATCTGCGCCTTTTCCTGGAAGGTGAGATCGACGCCGCGCCGTGGAGAGACCGGGTGCGGTCCGATGGTCTACCGTATGATCAGGAACTGCAGGCGGCCCTAAAAAGACTAATGCGCTTTGATTCCAAAGACCCGATTGTTGTCGGCTTTCCTTTGGACCGTGTGAGCGACCCGAGTGTATCGGTCCACGTCCTAGACGCCCAGGGGACGGTGCTCGTTGAGGCCGCGAGCGGAGATACGGCTCCCCCAACTTCCGGTCTGTACGCAGAACTCAAGCTATCAGGTATCTATGAGGGCTTAACGGTGAACGCGCTATTGAGCGCTCCCTACCGCCTTGAAGCGGCCCTCGCCACAAGCATGCATAGCTCGTTAAGAGCAGGGCCATGGATACTTCTTATTTCAACCATTATTGGGCTCCTCTGCAGCGTCGCATCAGCAAGGTATATCACCCGGCGATTGGATATTATGAACGCCACCACCGCGCGATGGCGGCTGGGGCGATTCGACCAGATGATTGAATTGAAGGCCGGAGACGAGCTCGGCCTGCACGCACAAAGGCTGAACGCCATGGCGAGCGAGCTTGAAGCGCACTTGAACGTCAAACAGGCCCTCGCCGTCAGTAACGAGCGAAACCGCATCGCACGCGATCTACACGACACGGTAAAACAAAACTTGTTCGCGCTCGGGCTCCAACTCGCTGTCGTTCGCAGCGCGCTTGGCAAGGATCACGAAGCCACCTCCGTGTGCGACATCAGCTTGGCGGAGGCAGAGACCATAGCTCAGGAAGCGCAACGCGATCTCGTCGCGATAATCGAGCAACTGCGTCCCGCCGATAGCGCACCGCAAACCCTCGGCGCGGCTTTGTCGACAGCCGGCGAAAATTTGGCGCGCCGGCTGTCCACCCAGGTGCAAATCGAAGTCAGTGATGACTTTGAAGCCCCTCCTCGCACAGAAATCGCAATTCTCCGCGCATTGCGTGAGTTGGTCACCAATGCGGTCCGACACGGCGAGGCGAGCGAGGTGCTTGCGCAACTGCGCAGTGGGGACGCGTCGGCCGAACTCATCGTTACGGACAACGGCGTCGGCTTCGATCCTGAGTCCGTACGAAAGGGCCTAGGTTTGAAGTCTGTTGAGGATCGGGTCGCGGAGTTGCCCGGCGGCGTTTTTGAAGTTCAATCGTCGCCTGGCCAAGGAGCCCGGATGACAATGCGATGGGACCAGACTCATGGGTGACGTCGATCCAAACGCCCTCACGCTCGTCATAGCCGACGATCACGAAATTGTCCGCAAAGGACTGCGCGCGTTTATAGACACCACCGACGATATCGCCCTCGTCGGGGCCGCATCCAGCGGCGCCGAAGCCGTGGAGGCCGTACGCCAGCACGCGCCCGACGTTCTGTTGCTAGATCTTCTCATGCCCGACCTAGACGCGGAGGCGACCATCCGCCGAACAAAAGCGGCGAGCCCGCGCACGCAAATCGTGATCCTAACATCCCACCAAGGCGTTGAACATTTAAGCAAAGTCATCCGTGCGGGCGCCTTGTCTTATATCCTGAAGGACACGGCGCCTGACGAACTGCTTAGCGTCATCAGGGGCGCACATCGGGGCGAGGCCACGATTACGTCCCATCTGGCCGCCAGCCTGCTGCAAAGCGACAAACCGGCCCGCGCCGACGGGCTAACTGAGCGAGAAATCGAGGTGCTGAAAGCCATCGCCTCCGGGCTCGCCAACAAGCAAATCGCAGCGACATTGGAGATTGCGGAGCGTACGGTGAAATGCCACGTGAGCAATATACTCTCAAAACTCCACCTCTCTGACCGGACCCAGGCGGCCATATACGCATGGCGCGAAGGCGTCGTGGGCAAATCGGAATAGCCTCCTCCGAATTTCCCGCGCCTTGGCGGCGAGAAAATTTCCCAGGCCTCGTCCTCTGGACCGATTTCAAACCGCACCGACTGGTTGAAGTTAGATCAACCGTTGAAGTTCAAAGTTGTTGGCTATGTTCACGACCGCAATGCGGATTGTCATTATCTCTAGCCTTCTGATCGGTTGCGCTGTTGTCCCGCCGGAAACGAAATCCGCCGCCGACATCGCAGCGCCGGAGCGCTGGGCTGCGATCGAATCCGGTGCGGCGCCGCCGCCCGTAGGCGACTGGCTTGCGTCGTTTGACGACACGGTCCTATCCGCACTGGTGCGCGAGGCCATCGCAAACAATCGTGACTTGGGCGCGGCTTACGCCCGGTTGGAAGCTTCGCGGCGGTCCGCGAAGGCCGCCCGCGCGACGCTGCTGCCGACGCTGGACGCCAATTTCAATTTTTCTCGGAACGCAATTGTCGTAAACCCGACGACAGCCGCTCAGGCGGGCGGAGGCGGAGGTGGCGGCGCATCGCGCCTCTTTATCAATAATTTCCAAGCTGGCGGACAGGTTAGCTGGGAGCCGGACTTCTGGGGCCGACTGCGTGACAACGCGAAAAGCGCCTATGTGGATGCGTTCACCCAGGAGGCGGACGCCGCCGCTTCTGAGCTCTCCGTCGCCGCGCAGGTCGCGCAAAGCTGGTTTGGCTTCATCGAAGCTGGTTTGCAGCGGCGACTGGCCGAACGCGATATTGTGGCGCGCGCGCGCAGCTTGCGAGTCACCGAGCGGCGCTACGCCCGCGGCGTTGCGGAAAGCGCCGACGTGCGGCTCGCCCGTTCCGCCCTCGCGTCATCAGAAGCGACGCACGCGGCCCGTATGCAGGCCGAAAAAGAAGCCGTCCGAGCCTTGGAAGTCCTTCTTGGGCGGTACCCGGCCGCTGAAACAAAGGCGGCGGACTCCCTGCCCGTTATTGAAGACCTCGCAGGACCCGGAGCGCCGGGCGATATCCTAGCCCGGCGCCCCGATCTCATCGCTGCGGAATTACGGCTCATGTCGGCGGGCTTACGGGCGCGCGCCGCACGCAAAGAACTTCTTCCGCAAATCACATTCACGGTCCAAGCGAACACCTCAGGTCCGTTCATCTCAGACCTTATCGACCCCGAACGTATCGCCGGCGCGCTGGCGACAGGCCTCGCCCAACCCCTGTTCCAAGGCGGTCGGCTACGCGCCAACGCTAAAGCCGAACGGGCCCGGGCGGAGGCGGCGATCCACGATTACGCCCAGGCCGTTCTGAACGCCTATCAGGAAGCGGAGAATGCGATCGGGGCTGAGCGTCTTCTGAAGGATCAAGAAAGCGCTCTGAAAGTGGCGTTTGAAGAATCAGCGGCCGCCCAGGAGATCACCGAGAGGCGCTACGCGGCCGGCGCGGCCAGCATCTTCAACGTATTGGACGCGCAGACCCGCCGTATCTCCTCTGAATCCCAATATATCAACATCGCGCAACAAAGGCTGTCCAATCGCGTCAGACTCTATCTCGCGATCGGCGGCGACTTCCTGACAGATATCGATGTCCGGACGTTCGATGACCCGAAGATCTTTCGAAGAGAGACAGACGAGCCTTTAAAACGTAAGCGGATCAACGCCAGCGGTCCGCCGCTTGCAGGAAAGGCGGGCGCGGATGCCGGATAGAATGAGGGCGGCGGCAACGGCCTTTGGCGTTCTTGTTGTAGGCTTAGGGCTGATAGCGCTGATATTCGTCGGTCACCCACGCAATGACGCACCAGTGGTGGAGGCGCCATTGCGGTCCGTCTACATCGAAGTGGCCCGGTCGGCTCCCACACGTCTGTTGGTCGCTGCACAGGGGGAAGTCCAACCACGGACGGAGATTAGCATAGCCGCGGAGGTCGCTGGAAAAATCATAGAAACTGGCGCGGCTTTCGTCGATGGAGGCGCCTTTCGGAAAGACGAACTTCTGGTGCGGATCGCAGGCGACGACTTCCGTTACGCGGTGACGAGCGCTGAAGCGCGCGTCGCCCAGGCCGCTGAAGCGCTGCGCCGAGAAGAAGCGGAGGCGGAGCTCGCGCGCCGTGACTGGCTTGAGTTGAACGGCGACTTGTCCCAGGCTGTCCCTTTGAATCTCCGTGAACCACAACTCGCCCAGGCGCGCGCGTCCTTCGCTGCGGCCAAGGCTGATCTAGATATGGCGCTTCTTAACCTACAGCGCACGGAAATTCGCGCGCCGTTTCAAGGGCGGCTACGCACCCGTTCAGCCGATATCGGCCAATACGTCACCCCCGGATCGGCTGTTGCGCGCATTTTTTCCACCAGCGTCGCCGAGGTTCGGCTGCCGTTGACGGACGTTGAATTCGGCCGACTCGGCTTGCCGCTGGCTTTTGTGGCGGTCCCCAACAACCCAGGCCCGGAAGCCGCGCTCAGCGCCACGGTTGGCGGAGTGGAGCGCTCGTGGATCGGACGTATCGCCCGGACCGACGCCGCCATTGACCCGCAGACCCGGCAAATATCCGTCATCGTTGTCGTCGACGATCCCTATGGGGCGGCCGCCGCGGGTTCAGCGGCGCCGCTCGCGATGGGTCTTTTCGTGAACGCCTCGATCTCAGGTCGACGGATCGATCGCGCATTTCGAATTCCCTCGATCGCGCTGCGGGGGTCCGACCGCGTCATGACCGTCGATGGGGCCGATACGCTCCGATGGCGTCCTGTCGCGGTCTTTGGACCAGCGCCCGGCGGAATGGTCGTCGTATCAGGCCTTGAAGACGGTGATCGGATCGTCGTCTCTTCCTTACAGGGCGTTGAAGAAGGCGCGGCTGTACAGGCTATTGTCCGTACGCAACCCGAAGCAAGCTCGCCGCCCAACGTCGCCGCCGGCGGCCGAAGCTAAAGGACCTAGAGGCGATGTCCGAACTTGAGCCTGCGGAACCAGCAGCGCACGCCGTCATCGCCGGGCAAGGGGGCGGGCTGATCGCCTGGTTTGCACGTAATCCGGTCGCCGCAAACCTGCTGATGGTCGCCTGCTTGATTGGTGGCATTGCAGGATACTTAACTGTTGACCGCGAGGTCTTCCCAAACATCAATCCAGACAGCGTTTCAATCGACGTCTCGTGGCCGGGCGCCTCGCCTCAAGATGTTGAAGAGCAGATCGTTCAAAGAATTGAAGAGGCGATCGCCGATATCGACGGGGTCGACGCCATCATCTCAAACGCCGTTGAGGGGCAAGCATCGGTCATTGTTGAAGCGAAACGCGGCGTTTCTCTGACATCTCTCTTCAATGACGTGAAGAGCCAGGTTGATGGGGTCGGCACCTTCCCAGTCGATGCGTTCTCGCCTGTGGTGCGCGAGCGCGAACTGCGTGAGGAATTGATTTATATCGGCCTCTATGGCGACGCGCCGGAACGGGTTTTGACGCGGCTCGCCATCGACCTTCGAGACGAACTCGCTCAGCTTCCTGGCGGCTCCGCCCTCGTGGAGGTCTCCGATGCCCGCAAGGAGGAGCTGGCGATAGAGGTTTCCGAAACGGCCCTCCGCCGATACGGGCTTTCATTTGACGATGTTGCGCGCGCGGTGGGAGGCGGGTCAGTAAACCTGTCGTCAGGAGCGGTGCAAACAGAGACAGGGGACGTACAACTGCGCGCGCGCGCCCTCGCCGACACCCGATCCGATTTTGAGAACATTGTGATACGCCAGAGTATCGACGGGGCCCTCATCCGTATACGCGATGTCGCGACAGTCATCGACGGGTTTGAAGAGCGGCGCCGCTTTACACGGCTCAACGGAAAGCGAGCGCTCACAATAACCGTCCTCTCTCCATCGTCGGCAGATGTCACGCAAATAAGCCGCGCGGTAGAGGGATGGGTCGATCGCGCCGAGGAACGTCTGCCAGCTGGCGTCGAGATCTTTGTTTGGTGGGACTTCGCCACGCTCTACTTCGAACGGATATCCCTCGTCGCGGAGAACGCAGTCATCGGGCTCGCGCTTGTGTTGGTCGTTCTACTGCTTTTTCTTCGCCTAACGGTCGCATTCTGGACAGCCGTCGGCATCGCCATCGCCTTCTCAGGCGCGTTCATGTTGATGCCGGCGACCGATGTCTCGCTCAACATGCTGTCGCTGTTCGCCTTGCTTCTGGCTTTGGGGATTGTCGTCGATGACGCGATCATCGTTGGCGAGAGCATCCATCGACAGGTCGAGCAAGGCCGGTCAGGACTAGATGCGGCCATCACGGGGGCTCGCCTCGTCGCGAAGCCCGTTATTTTTGCTGTGTTGACCACAATCATCGCCTTTCTTCCGTGGCTGTTCCTTTCGGGCGCGATCACCAATTTCACGCGGCATATCTCCATTACGATCGCCCTTGCGCTGATTTTCTCGTTGGTTGAAGCTTTTTTGATACTGCCAGCGCATTTGCGTCATATGGGGCTGCGCAAGCGCCCAACAGATGCGGGGTTCAATCGCGCGCAAAGCGCCTTCAGCACCGCCTTAAGGTCTATAGAGCGCGGCCTTTACCGGCCGGCCCTGATCGCGACGCTAAGACATCGGTATGCCGCCGTTATCGGCTTCGTGATGGCGTTTCTCGCCTCCGTATCGCTGGTCGCCGCGAACTGGGTGGAGTTCCGCTTCTCACCAAAGATTGAAACTTCATTCGTCGAATTCATCATCACGATGCCGGATGGATCGCCGTTTTCAAGAAATCTGGAGATTCACGCGGCTCTCACAAAGGCGATTGACGACGTTAACAGCGATCTAAAAGAGCTTGAGGGTAACGATATCATCCTCGTCCATCGCATTGATGCGCAACCGACACAAATCGACGCATTCATGAGGCTAACGCCGTCGGACGAGCGGCAATTGAGCGCCGAAGCCGTTGGAGAACTGCTGCGGCAGGCGCTAGGGCCGATACCGGACGCCGAAGAGATTGCTGTTCAAACGACGTTCAATGATACGGGACCGGACATTCGCCTTGGCGTGGAGGCGTCCGACCTTGACGCACTCAGGCTCGCCGTCGACGACTTAAAGTCCTATTTCCGCGGGGTAGGCGGAGCTTATGATATCCGCGACTCGTTACAATCAGCGACGGACGAATTGCGCATTTCCCTTAAACCAGGGGCTGAGCGTTTCGGTCTCACGCTCCACGAAGTGTCGCGACAGGTGCGTCAGGGGTACTTTGGCGAAGAAGTCCAACGCCTTCCCCGCGGTGGACAGGACATACGTGTGATGGTCCGCTACCCGCGGCAGACGCGCGAGGCGATCAGCAGTCTTGCTGATTTTCGTATACGAATAAATGACGGCCAGGAAGTGCTGCTCTTCGCCGTTGCGGATGTCACCTACGCGCCGAGCTATAAACGTGTTCAACGCCGAGATCGCACGCGAGAGGCGACTGTCGGCATAGCGCTGCGTGAGGGCGTCCAGCGGAGCACAGTTATGCGAGATTTCCGAAGGGCCTACCTGCCGCAGTGGCGCGCGCTGCACCCAACCGCCCGTTACGCTGAGCGCGGCGATCAAAAGGAGGAAAAGCAGTTCATCAATGAACTGCAGTTGTACTACTCCATAGCATTGTTCGCGATGTATGCGTTGCTCGCCGTCGCTTTTGGCTCGTACTGGCAGCCGCTGCTCATCATGTCCGCTGTGCCGTTCGGCTTTATGGGAGCGGTTGTCGGGCTTATGGCGTTCGGCTTCGATATGGACCTTTTTGCCGTCTTCGGAATCGGCGCGGCGGCGGGCGTCGTAATCAACGACAACCTAGTTTTGATCGACTCCGTCAACCGACTCAGGGCGCGCGGGGTGGAAGCTTTTTCAGCTTTGACAGAGGCTGGCTCTACCCGGTTTCGCCCTATTGTTCTTACGTCGCTTACGACTTTTATTGGGTTGCTCCCAATCATGTTTGAGGATTCGCTGGCGGCGGCGTTTCTAAAAGCCGCTGTCGTCGCACTCGCCTTCGGCATCTTCTTCGCGACATTCGTGACACTCATCTTTGTACCCGCACTCTATGCCATTGGTGTGGATGCCGCCCAGTTCCTGCGTCGGTTTTGGATGACGGAACCCTTGAAGAAAACCGAGTGAGCGCAACCGCGCGAGACGGAAACGCGGCCGTAAGGCGATCCGTCCTACTCGGCGGCGGCGGCGACCACAGCCCTCTAACGGCGTGTTTGATCAGCCGCCCGGTTGGCGCGGCCAATTCGGCGGGCCGCCGTCAAAGATAGAGCGCCGCCAGCGATCAGGACTGTGTCGCTGATCTTCCCCCGTTTTTCTCCCCCAGTTTGATTACAATTTTTTCGGGCATCTTGCGTTGAGAGCGTTAACGCGTCCTGGTTCCTCTCGCTTGAGGATACCGCCAAGAAACTCCGGCAATGGCAGACCGAGTTCAACACCGAGAGACCCCACAGCGCCCTCGGAGACTTGACGCCCCAGGCCTTCAGAGCTCAGACTAACAAAGCACGAAAGGTTGCATAGCACCTGGTCTAGAAACCGGGGGGAGACCACAGCTACAGAACTCAGATGGCAAAATGGTCCCCAATGAGGAGGCTGGTGACTTTGAGCTACCGCACTCAGAGATCCAAGAGGCATTACTGTCCGTGCATTCGAATGCCCATAGCTAAAAGAGCTGCGTAACCAAGAAATAGAAATGCTGCATAGAACCCCGTGCTGGACGTTGATAGCGCCGGCACCAGTGACGGATAGGTTAACATAACGGGCACCTCACCAAGCATACCCGCTACCGAAAAGGCAGCAGCAGCCGGCAGCACTTGTGATCCGTTTACCTTTCTCCAGCGGGTTAGTACAAAGAATAGAGCAATGAAGCCTCCGCAAGTGAAGAACGTGAAAAGTGCGTATACCACCACGCCTCGTTCGAGAAACATGTCACCGACAATTGCAAGTGCGATCGTGGCTAGTAGCCAGATGAAAAAGCCTGCCCCAAACCACCATGTCAGCGAAAGATTCGTTCTTTTGGAGCTTTTTTGCGATTTG
>JBCDJH010000036.1:0-10393 GCA_038747965.1 Pseudomonadota bacterium | reverse complement strand
GTTTGCGGAACGCGCCGCTGAACTCGGACTTTCGGTTCCGGAGACGGCCAACGCCGCCGCGCCCGAAGCCGCGCATCTCACGAAACGTTTTGAGACTGTTTTCAAGCCTATCTTTACGTCGTCCGGCAAGGGACTTCGGTACTTGAAAAAGGGCGACGCTCCGCCTCAAGACGTCAGCGCCATCATTCAGCGCAAGGTTGAGGGGCGTTCTGTGGCGGCCACCGCCATCTGCCACGCTGGCAGGCTGATTGGCGCCGCATGCTACCGCCCCATCTTGGAAGCCGGATCGGTCTCAATCGCCTTTGAGCGAGAACGCGAGGCCGCCCCCGCCATCACCACATGGATTGAGACCTTTATCGCGGCCGAAGCGCTCACCGGTTTTGTCTCGTTCGATTTCATCGTTGATGACGTCGGTGTTCCGTACGCCATCGAGTGCAATCCGCGTGCGACCAGCGCGGTGCACTTCTTCGAATCAAAAAGTCTCGCGGCCGCCATATTGGCCCCCCATAAGGCGCAAACGGTGGAGGCTGGGGGCGCGGAGCGCCAGCAGCAGTTCTACGCTTGCCTTACAGAGTTTTGGGCGCGCATCCGATCGCGAACGGAGCGAGCGGCGGTCGCCCGCGCGCTTCGGACCTGCCGCGACGTCACCTGGCGGCGCGACGACCCGCTCCCGTTTCTCACCATGACGCCGACATCTTGGGAGATTCTGCGCATCGCCATCACGCAGGGCGTCAGCCTCGGCGAAGCCGCAACCCAAGACATCGGCTGGTTTGGAGAGGCAAGCGGAGACTGAGGGAGCGCCACAGCGAATTGCAGCGCAAGTGGATGATCGGTTTCGCGTTCGCAATTCGAGCTAGCGCTGGACCACCTTACACTGAATTTCAGTCTCAGACCGCGTCGTAAGCCGGGCCACCGGGCGCACGGCCTCCGGATTGAGAACCGAGAAGTCGAATCGGCGGGCCAGCCGCGCGAGAATCATCGCGCTTTCGACGGCCGCAAAGTTCGCGCCAACACAAACCCGCTTGCCCTGGCCGAATGGTATGTACGCCCCAGCGGTAAGCTCGCCTGCGCGCTCTGGCGAGAACCGATCCGGATCAAATGCGTCGGGGTCCTTCCAATACATCCGATGACGGTGCAAGGCCCAAGGCGCGATCATCACCATCGCCCCACGCCTCAACCGATAAGGGCCGATTTGCGTGGGCCTCTCAGCCACCCGGGGCAAGAACGTGATGGGCGGGTAGAGCCGCAACGCCTCTTTGACGATGTTCTGCGCGAAGCTCAGTTTAGAAACGTGATCGAATGCGAGTGGCCGGCCCTGGGTCACCTCCTCAATCTCAGCCCTTAGCCGGGCGAGCATCTTCGGCCGAGACGCCAGCATGAAAAAGGACCAGGTGAGCGCGCTGGCGGTCGTCTCATGTCCCGCAAGGAAAAAGACGCCCAATTGATCGACAAGTTCATCATCGGAGAACCGCGCGCCGGTCTCGGGGTCGACGGCAGCGATCATATCGCTGGCGATGTCATTAAAGGCGGCGTCCGCCGCAAGGTGTGACTGCACAAGCGCCAGAAGATGCCGGCGAATCCGCTGGCACGCCTCCAGCACTTGCGGGGATTGCTCAATGTCCTTGAACGGCGGATCAAAAATCAACCGGCGCATTTCGACATGAGCGACACTCCGCTCAAAGACTTTAAAATCCTCAAACACCTCCTGGGCGGCGGCGCTGTCGAGCGATGTGGAAAAGACGGTGCGGCATATCACATCCGCCGTCAGGTGGCTCATGGCGAGATCGAGAGAAAAACCATCGCCCGACGCCGCCATATCGGCGAGACGCGTCTCGTAATCCGCAATGGCGGCGTTGATTCGATCGAACGCGTCGGCCAAGCGCAGCTGGGAGAATGCTGGGGCCACCATTCGCCGTTGGCGCCGCCACGTCTCGCCGGACGAAACGAAGATCGACTGGCCGATCAAGGGCTCCAGCGCGCCAACCATCAGGTCGCTCTTCGGGAATACGCCCTCCTCGTCCTGGAGAACCGCGCGCACCCATTCTGGTTTGTTCACAATAAGGATGGACCGACGCGACCAGCCCAGCCAGCCTGCTTCCACTTGGTAGGCTTTACCGGGCAGAAGCGCCAGCAAGTCGCCCTCCCCTTGGGCCACGGCCCGAACCAGCGCGGCGACGGCGGGCAACGGCCGCGGAGGCGCGACGGCGCGGCGGTTTTCCTCGGCGACAATGGGCGTAGCGTTTGACATGGAGGACTCGTCTAGGAGAATATTGAGAGTGTTACAAGCGAGCCTCAACATTCCCTGCTATAGTATTCAATATGGGCCGCAACGTAACAGAAAAGAAATGAGCGATAATGTCAGCGCATGAAGTCCACTCATTTCTGGTCGGGTGCCACATCGTGGCCGGCGCGACGGGCGCGATCGCGTTCTGGGCGCCAGTGATCGGCAAAAAGGGCGGGGCCGTCCATAAAATGGCTGGCCGAGTGTTTGTCTGGGCGATGGTGACCGTCGGCTTGTTCGCTGTGGGCATGAGCCTGACGACGCTTTACGCCCCCGTCGAGACGCATCCGGATTTTGATTTTCCCGAACCTGTGCTGCGCGCTGTGTTCGGATGGATGATGCTGTATCTCGCGATCCTCACCATCAACTTGGCGTGGTACGGGCGCGCCTGCGTTTTGAACAAGAGCCGCCATGAAGCGAACCGCCATTGGGCGAATCTGGCGCTCCAGGGGGCGCTTCTGGTCGCCGCAGCGAACACGGCCGTGCGCGGCGTGGGCATGGGCGAGCCGCTGCTCGCCGCCTTTTCGCTCGTTGGGTTCGCGACCGTGGCGACGAACTGCTTCTTTATTTTTTCAAAGGCGCCCTCCGCCTTCGCTTGGTTGCGGGAGCACCTGAAAGGTCTCGTCGGCGCCGGCATATCAGTCTACACGGCGTTTTTCGCCTTCGGCGCCGTGCGACTGGCGCCGGATCTCGCTTTGTCGCCTTTGCTTTGGGCCGCGCCGCTCACGATCGGCCTCGCCATTATCTTATGGCACTGGCGTCAGATTGGACGCCGTCAAACCGCGCAGGATGCATCTCCACGGCGCGCGTCGACACCGCGCGGCGCAGCCACCGGCGTCGCCGCGTCATAAGCCGCAGGCCTTTAGAAGCGGCCTGTTACCTGGCACACCCTCTGTTAGCTGACGAAGTATATGTTCGTCTAAGGATTGGCGCGCGCCGCTGACGCGTCCCTGAGTGAACCGCGCTTGCCTACCGCGCGCCCGTACGTGCGCGCTCGTCCAATAATTTGTCGACCACCTTCGCGGAACACAAGACGCCCGGCATTCCGGCGCCGGGATGCGTACCCGCTCCAACCAAGTAGAGACCGTCGATTTCCTCACTGATGTTATGGGGTCGGAACCACGCGCTCTGAAACAGCTTTGGCTCCATAGCGAAGGCCGCGCCCTCTATGGAATTCAGCGTGTCGCGAAAATCGATGGGCGTGATCATGTGTGAGGTAACGATCGCGTCGCCGAGCCCAGGCATGACCGTTTCTTCGAGGCGCTTTTGCACCGCTTGGCGATATGGTTCCGCCTGCGCGCGCCAATCCACCCCGCTCTTTAGGTTGGGAACCGGAGACAAGACGTAGAACGCGTCGCACCCTTCCGGCGCAAGAGAGGGGTCCGTCGCGGTCGGCCGGTGAAGATAGAGGCTACAGTCGTCCGCAAGCCGCTTCCGGCTGAAAATATCTTTCAGAAGCCCATCATAACGCGGCCCGAGCACCATCATGTGGTGATATACGTCCGGCCACTGTTTGTTGGTCCCGAAGTACCAAACGAAGAGGCTCATCGAGTAATCGGCGTTTGCGAGTTTGCGGTCGGACCACCGGCGACGCGGCGCCTTCATCAACGAACCGTAGGTGCTCGCAGGATCAGCGTTTGAGATAACGACGTCAGCTGGCGCGACCTCGCCTCCGGCCAGGCGGACGCCTTTGGCCTGCCCGTCGGCGACAATAATCTCGTCCACCTCAGCGTTGTAGCGCATGACGCCGCCTTGGGATTCGATGAGGCGCACAAGGCCGTCCACAAGCGAGCCCGTGCCGCCCATAGCGAAGTGGACGCCGTACTTCCGCTCCAAATGGCCGATCAGACAGTAATATGCCGTGGTCGTGAGCGGATTGCCGCCAATCAGCAAAGGGTGAAAGCTGAAGATAATCCGCAGCTTCTCATTCTTGAAGAAATCGCCGACTTTGGAGACCACCGATCGCATACCGCCCAAACGGACCATCGCCGGCAGTTCGCCCAGCATCACGCCGAACTTATGAAAGGGCTGATCCGCCAGCTTTGCGAACGCGGTCTGATAGATCTCAGCAGAAGCGTCCATATACCGTCGATAGTTATCGACTTCGGAGGGATCGATACGAGCGATCTGCTCACGCATTTCGTCGTCATCGCCGCTATAGCTAAAAACGAACCCATCGTCGAAACGGATCTTGTAGAACGGGTCCATACTGACGAGCTTGACGTCATCTTCAAGCCGCCGCCCGCAGAGCGCCCAAAGCTCCTCAAAAAGGTACGGGGCGGTGACGATGGTGGGGCCGGCGTCGAACGTAAAGCCGTCTTGTTTGTAAACGTAAGCGCGCCCGCCGGGGCCGTCCCGCTTCTCAAAGACGGTCACCTGGTAGCCTCGCACAAGCAACCGAACCGCCATGGCGAGCCCACCAAAGCCCGACCCGATCACAACGGCGCGCGGGCCGTCGCCCGGCTTCGACTGCGTTGGCGTCCCGCCGTCGCGGATGGACGCGATAGGGTCGTTGAGGGAGGGGTTTGGGGTGTCCAGCGGCGGAGCCATGAAAACCTCTAAAGTGCGTCCGCCGATCGAAGGGCTCTCCGACCGGCGGGCTTTTGAGCGACTTGGCGATCGGCGTCAAAGACGCCTCTCGCCGGTTCCTCGTTTCCTAGAGCGGCGGCGCGTAGTTGTAACGCTGAGCCCACTCATACCAGTTATCCACCACTGTTCCGGAGAGCAAGATGCCGATGCCGCCCGTCAGTGTGGTGAGAACCGCGAACCACCACGCCCAGCGGTGAATGGATTCCATGGACGCATTGAAGCCCATGGTCCACCGCCAGAAGAGAGCGGCCCGCTCCGACGCTGTGCCCCGATCAGAGATTTGATCGAGTTCCCGGTCGCCGCCATAGCGCGTGACGGCGAGGATCGTCGCCCCATGCATGGCGAACAGCAACGCTGACCCGTACAAGAACGCGATCGAGAAGCAGTGGAACGGGTTGTAGAACAAATTCCCGTACTTGATCGAAAACGCGTTCGTCCAATCCAGATGGGTGAAGATGCCGAACGGCACAGCTTCCGACCAGCTGCCCATAAGGGCCGGGCGAATGAAGCCCAACACCAGAAAGAGCCAGATGGCGGAGGCGAACGCCCAAGCCACATGGGTGCCGAGATTCAGCGCCTTCGCCCGCCGATAGGTCCGCACCCACCACAACAGAACTGAAGCGGTGAGGAAGAACCCGGCGATGAGCCACCATCCACCTTCCTGCAGCGGCGGGAGGATCCGTAAGCCATATTCAGGGCCGGGCGGGTTGAGCGACAGATAGGGCAGCATCCCGAAGAACTTCACGGGATCCCATCCTACCGACGCCCACATATTGAGACCGATGATCTCAATCGCAATAAAGCCGCACAGTATTGAGGCGACGCCCGTATAGCCCAGATACACCGGGCCGAGTTGGGCGTTGCCGATCTTGCCGAGCAGATAAGAGAAACCACCCTTACCCGTGCGATCGAAATCGCTGTTCGAAATGGGAACGCCCATCTCTGGCGCGGAACGCACCTGGATTTGTGTAAAGATGTTTTGATAGCGAGCCATTAGCTTTGCTCCCCTATGGCCACTGATCGCGGTGCTCGTAGCCCGGATCGAAGAAATCCGCCCACGGGTACCACCATTCTTGCCAGGTGAACTCCCAGTATGTGCCGGCGATCACGATGCAGACGGCGCTCCAGAAACCCGCCGATAGGGCGAGAAACAGACCCAAACGGTGAATGCCGAGTGGCCCTATTGAGTAGCCGATGAAGTCGCGGAAGAACGTGTCTTCATAGTCCGGCTGCTTCATCACGGCGCCTTTGCCTGGATTAGCCGCCGACAGGATGAGGGATCCGTGAAGCGCCAACGCCAAGGTTGTCGTGAAGAAGAAGGTGATGGCGATCATATGCGCCGGGTTGTAGTGGAAGTTGCCGTAGGCGTAGCCGGTGTAAGACACCCAGTTAAGATGGGTGAAGATACCGTAGGGGAAGCCGTTCGACCAAGCGCCCATCAACACGGGACGAATGACGACCAGCGTCACATAGGCGAAAACGGCCGTGGCGAACGCCACCGGCACGTGATAACCGATCCCCAGTTTACGGCAGATCTCCACCTCTCTCAGCGCCCAGGAGCCGAAGGCCCCAATCGCGCAGACAGTGATGACTTGCCAGAGGCCGCCATCCTGCATGGGCGCAAGGCCAAGGCCGTACTTTTCAGGCGGGGGCTGAATATCGATCAGCCAGATATTGGCGGTCCCCTGTAAGGCGGCTCCATAAACGATCAGTGCGGTGCCAAGGGCGGCGAAGAAGATCGCCGTAACGCCGAAAAAGCCGACGTAAAAGGGCCCCACCCAATAATCGAAAAGGTCGCCGCCAATAAGGGTGCCACCACGAACGCGATACTTTCTTTCAAAAGACAGCAGTGTCATGACGTTGCACCTGTTGGGTTGACAGTGGCCGCCGAGCCCGCACTGAGCGACGACGCCGGTTTTAGGCGGTGACAGGCGGACGCAAGCCGGCGCCGCCTATCGCCATTTTCGTGGGGCGCGCCGGCGAGGCGCGCCGAAGCTAGCTCAAGATGACTTCAGATGTGGCTTCGATGGAAGCAGTCGCTTGGGGTCCTGCGATCCAGTTGAAGCGATCTGTACTCAGCACAATGAAGTGAATGAGTATAGCCAGCGTGAACAAGAAGATCGCCATCAGGACGAGGGCCCGACGGGGATCAAAGAGTAGCCAAATACGATACATGCGCCTCGTCTCCTATGTCAGCATCGTAAGTACGTTGGCGAGGGCGCCAGCGTCAGGCAGAGCCGAGTACCCTTCGGTGCTCGGAAACCACGGACGCCACGTCCACACCAAGAAGTGGGCGATGATGGCGATAACGGTGAAACCGATAAAGCCGCTCATGAAAAGACCGTGGAAGGTCTTCGCCTCTTCTCCGGTGAGACCGGTGAAAGTACCGGTCGATTCGTCTCGATTCATGCTCAGTCTACCTCCTAGTTGGCTTGCTGATGAATTTAAGCGCCGAAAGTCGGTCGCTTAACGACGGGCGAGACCAGCCGCGCCGTTCTGTGGCCGGGCGGGCCCGGAACAACAGGAATTGGAGGAAGTGGGGCATATCGCAGTGGGAGGGGATCATGCGGCTGCTCCTTTCGAGTTTGATTGCTGGGCGGCTTCAACGCGCGCGCCGGTAATGCACGCCTCCCCCGCAGATCGCGCCGCCGCTTCGATATCGTCCCGAAGCTTTTTGGCGGCGGAAATACGCACCAAGACCGGCTCAGCGCTGATCGCGCGGTCGAACGCGGCTTTGGCGTCTGGATCCCAAGGCAACTCTTCGGCGAGCCTAGACGGCGTCGCCGGCGCGCGGTCCAGGTCAGAGGCGAGCGGCAGAATATGGAACAAGGCGTCGAAGAGCGCGTTGCAGATCTCTTGCACGAGGTAGGTGGCGCCCGCATACCCCATAAAAGGCGTGCCCGTATGCCGACGAATGATCGCGCCAGGAAACGAGGCCGGCACATACATGGCGCGCCCGCCGCTATCGGCCAGATACATCCGCTCATTGTAGCTGCCAAACAGCACCAACGGCGGCGTATCGCGGATCGCCGCCTCAACCGCGTGATTGTCCGGCTTCGCGCCTGCGCCCCTTGCAAAGGAGAAAACGCATGGGAGGCCCAAATCGTCCTCCAAGAAGGCGCGCACGCCCCGCGTATATGTTTCCGTCGCGACAATCCCGAAGCTGGCGGTCCCGAAGAAATCCTGGGTGACCGAGCGCCAAAGATCCCAGAGCGGCTTGATGGTCGTGTGCTTTTCGCGCTCGATAAAGGGTTCGGGGTCGAGCCCCGTAAGCTCGCCCAGCTTACGGAGGAACAACGTCGTGGATTCGAGGCCGATCGGGGCCTGCAGATAGGGCGCGTCCAACGTTTCGCACAGCAGCCGGCCAAACTCCCGGTACATGCAGATGTTCACATCGGCGTCCGCGAGATTGCGGATGTCCGCCAGGTGAGAGCCAAGGGGGAAGACCATGTTGATCTCACACCCCATGCCTTCAACCAGGCGGCGAATTTCAGCGAGATCGGAGGCCAAGTTAAACACGCCGTAAGAGGGGCCGATGATGTTCACCCTTGGCGGCGCGCCCTCAGCGCGAGGCTTGCGTTTCGGCTGTTTCTTCGGGCCGAACTCCGTCCACAGCCATTTCAGCGCGCGGTCGGCGCTTTGCCACTGGTCTTCATCGATGGTTCGCGGCAGGAAGCGCTTAATGCTTGCGCCTTCGGGCGTCACGCCGCCGCCAATCATCTCGGCAATAGAGCCGGTGACGACGACGGAGGGCAGCTCGGCGTCAAGGCTGCCCCAAGCGCGCTTCATGGCGTCCTCGGTGCCGGTCTTACCGAGTTCTTCTTCGCCGAGGCCTGTCACGACAATCGGCAGTTCGTGGGGCGGGAGGCCGTCCGTGTAATGGAGGACAGACGTCACCGGCAGGTTCTCGCAGCCGACCGGCCCATCGATCACCACCTGCAATCCCTTGATCGCGGTGAAGGCGTAAACCGCGCCCCAATAGCCGCCGGCGCGATCGTGATCTTGGATCAGCATCCCACAGCCTCCTGATCTTTGCGCGCGGCGGCGGACCGCTTGGCGAATTTCGCTTTGAACTCCGGCCGCGCCTTCGGCGTATCGCTCCAAACCCCAGCGGCCTCGCCTTCGCCGACGCCGTCGAAGAAGGCGCGCATGCGATCGAAGCGCGCCTGGTTGGCGAGCGCGCCGTTTATGACCTGCGCAAGAGATCCAGCGCCTGCAGCGCCCATCAGCGGGCGCGCGGAAATGAGGTTAGTGAAGTAGAGCGCCGGCGTGCGCCGCTCCTTTGCGTGCTGCACAACCGGGGTGGTGCCGATCGCAAGGTCCGGCGAGAAGCTGTCGACGGCGGCGATGTCTTGCTCAAGCGAGGCCCTATACTGAATATGAACCCCATGCGC
The DNA here is from genome assembly GCA_038747965.1 of Pseudomonadota bacterium. Taxonomy (GTDB): domain Bacteria; phylum Pseudomonadota; class Alphaproteobacteria; order Caulobacterales; family Parvularculaceae; genus JBCDJH01. Next base: position 1,129 of record JBCDJH010000036.1, on the reverse strand, counting down.
CTCAAGCCATTCCCGGTCGGGGGCCGACCAGCGGGTGGCGGGACACGCGGTTCCCACATAGGGCACCTCAGCGCCGCTCTCGACGAGAAGCCGCGCCACGAGAAGCTCAGAGCCCTCATAGCCGCTGACCGTAATCCGCCCACGGATGGGGTGGTCGGCCAAAGCCGCGCTGATCGCAGCGCCGGCGCCGTTCTTCGCCGCGTCGATCTTCTCGCGTGGGGCGCCAAGCGTTTCGCCGATCGCTTCGAGCCAGGCGAGCGTCCCGTCGCGGCCAACGGGCGCGGAGCCGACAATGGGCCGGCCGGCCGCTTCGAACGAGCGGATCGACGCCGTATAGAAGGGGTGGATGGCGGCCACCGCCGCGCAATCGAGGGCGGCGTAAAGCTCTCGCCATTCGCGCGTCGGAACAACAGGGCCGGCCGCGGCGCCGAGCGGCGCCAGAAGCGCGCCAATCCCCATTGGGTCAGCGGGGAACATCTCACCCAGCAAAGCGATGGTCGGGCGCCCGTCGGCTTCGCGGCCTGGCGCTCCTGTTGGCCGGGCGACCGGGCCCGCCTCAGCCTCGCCGCGGGCGTAATCAAGCATCGCCCCGGCCAGGATGTCTTTGGCTTCCGCATGGGTCGGCACGCCGAAGCCAGGTACGTCGATCCCAATAATCCGAACGCCGTTGATCGTCTTTGGCAGCAACTGAAGAGGCACGCCGGACGCCGTTGGCACACAGAGGTTGGTGACGACAATGGCGTCGTATTTCTCCGGATCGGCGATATCGAAAACAGCCTCACGGATGTCTTCAAACAGTTTGCCGGTAACCAAAGTCTCCGAATTGAACGGGACGTATCCGACGCTGCGCCGGGCCCCGTAGAAGTGGGAGGTGAAGGTCAACCCATAAACGCAGCAGGCGGAGCCGGAGAGGATCGTAGCCGTTCGGCGCATGCGCAGTCCGACCCTTAAGGACCCAAAGGCGGGACACATGCTTTGCGGTTGATCGTGGGGACCGACGGGATAATCGTCCGCATAACGCTGAAGAAGTTCAGCGTTGCCAGCGGCCTTCGCCGCCGCGGCGCTACGCTCCGCAGCCGCGCCGCAGCCGCCAGGCTCTATCACATCCGCCGTCTTCGGAGCCTCAGAC
>JBCDJH010000035.1:0-10501 GCA_038747965.1 Pseudomonadota bacterium | reverse complement strand
CGCAAGACCGTGCGCAGCTTCTCGAAATAGGCGGCGCCCTCTTCAGACGAGCGCATGTCCGGCTTCGAGACGATCTCCATCAGCGCTACGCCCGAACGGTTCAAATCCACATAAGAATGGGCCGGGGCGAGATCGTGGATGGACTTGCCCGCGTCCTGCTCCAAATGCAGCCGTTCAATGCCGATCATCACGCTCGAGCCATCGGCGAGATCGATCTCCAGCGCGCCTTCGCCCACAACCGGGTGCTGGTATTGGGAGATTTGATATCCTTGCGGAAGGTCCGGATAAAAATAGTTCTTCCGATCGAACCGCGAGGTGAGGTTGATCTCCGCGCCCAGGCCGAGCCCCGTGCGCACCGCCTGCTCTACGCAATACCGGTTGATCACCGGCAACATGCCCGGCATGGCGGCGTCGACCAAGCTCACATGATCGTTCGGGGCGCCCCCATAGGCGGCGCTAGAGCCCGAAAACAATTTCGAGACGGACGCGACTTGGGCGTGGACTTCGAGGCCCACCACGACCTCCCAGTCGCCGGTCGCGCCTTGCAAATACTTCGCCCGGTCCGAACCCGTCTCGCTCATGCGCTTTCCTTCCACCATGGGGCCGGCCGCGCGGTGAAGGCCGCCGCCGCCTCGAGCGCTCCGGCCGCGCGGAACATCGTCTCCTCATCAAAGGGTTTGGCGACGATCTGCAAGCCAAGCGGCAGGCCTTCGGCGCTGAGCCCAGCTGGAACGGACGCCGCCGGCAACCCGGCGAGATTCGCCGGCACCGTGAACACGTCGTTTAGATACATGGTGACGGGATCGCTGGTTTTCTCCCCAAGCCCAAATGCGGGGCACGGCGAGGTTGGCGTGAGGATCGCGTCGCACGTCTCAAAGGCGGCGCGGAAATCGTCGGCGATGCGTGTACGCACCTTTTGAGCGCGCAGATAATAGGCGTCGTAGTAGCCGGCTGAAAGCACGTAAGCGCCAATCAGCACCCGCCGCTTCACCTCATCGCCGAACCCCTCGGCCCGCGTCTTTTCGTACTGGGCGATAATGTCCGTGTCCGAAACGCGAAGACCGTACTTCACGCCGTCATAGCGGGCGAGGTTGGACGAGGCCTCAGCCGGCGCGATGATGTAATAGGCCGGCAGCGCGTACTTCGTGTGCGGCAGGCTGATTTCAACAATTTCGGCGCCCGCGTCCTTCGCCCAGGCGGCCCCTTGCTCCCAAAGCGCGTCGATTTCAGGCGGCATGCCGTCGACCCGATATTCCTTCGGCACGCCGATGCGCAGCCCTTTCACGCCCGCGCTCACCGCCGCTTCATAGTCGCCCACAGGACGATCGATGCAGGTGGAATCGCGCGGGTCGTGGCCGGCCATGGAGGCGAGCATGAGCGCGGCGTCCTGCACGGTGCGGGTGAGCGGCCCGGCTTGGTCGAGGGACGAAGCGAAGGCGATTGTGCCCCAGCGGGAGCAGCGGCCATAGGTGGGCTTCACACCGACGATGCCGGTAAGGGACGCCGGCTGACGAATAGAGCCGCCCGTGTCGGTGCCCGTCGCCCCGGCGCACAGGCCCGCCGCGACAGCGGCGGAAGAGCCGCCGGACGAGCCCCCCGGCGATAGGGGCGCCGCGTCCCCATCCCGCCGCCAAGGGCTCACCACAGCCCCGCGCGCGCTCGTCTCGTTGGAGGAGCCCATGGCGAATTCATCAAGGTTGAGTTTCCCCAGCATCACCGCGCCGTCGGCCCATAGCCGCTCGGTGACGGCCGACTCGTAGCTTGGGCGGAAGCCCTCCAAGATCCGGCTCGCCGCCGTGGTATCAACGCCGTTGGTGCAGAAGAGGTCCTTGATCCCGAGCGGCACGCCTTCTAAGGCACGGGCCTCGCCCGCCGCGATGCGCTTGTCGCTTTCCGCCGCCATGGCGCGGGCTTTGTCGGCCGTCACCGCGAGGTAAGCGCCAAGCGGCTTCGCAGCCTCGATTTCTGCGAGGTATGCCTCCGTCGCCTCCACCGCGGAGACGGACTTATCTAGAAGCGCGCTCCGCAGTTGCGAGAGCGACAGCCCCGCCACGTCCGCGCTCATTCCACCACCTTCGGCACGACGAAGAAGTGATCCTCCGATTGCGGCGCGTTTTCAGTGACGCGCTCAGGATAACCGCCATCGGTGACGACGTCGTCTCGCATCGGCAACGTCGCCTCCACGGCGCTCGTCATCGGGGCCACGCCCTCCACATCGACCTCTTGCAGCTGCTCGATCCAATCGAGGATGCCGCTCAGCTCTTTCGCCAATGGCTGCAGCTTGTCTTCCGGCTCGGCGATCCGCGCCAGCCGCGCGACCTTCCGCACCGTCTCCGGATCGACGGACATGAAAGACTCCTTGAAGTGCGTCAAAGCGCGAAGCGGTACCAGCGGCGGGCGCGCCGAGCAAGCCGTCGCCCCTAGGCCCCGAAGCCGCCATCGGCCATGAAGGCGGCTTCGGCCGGCGTCGTATCGCGCCCCAAAACGGCGTTGCGATGGGGAAACCGCCCGAAGCGGCGGATCACATCCATATGCTCCAGCGCATAGAAGTAGAACTCACGGTCGCCCAGCCGGCGGTAGAGATCGACGCTGCGCTCCTGGTCCGCCATGTCTTCTGAATGCTCGAACGGCAAATAGAACAGCATCCGCGCGGGCAGCGGAAAGCATCGATCGAACCCGGCCGCGAGCGCCCGTTCCGCCACATCCTTCGCCGCGGCGTCCTGCGTGAAGGAGGCGGGCGCGCCCCGCCCAATGTTGCGCGAAAACTGATCCAGCACGATGATAAGCGCCAACGCGCCGGCGGCGTCTTGGGCCCATCCGGCGCAATCGCCGTCGCAGGCGCGTCGCCAAAGATCGCCAAACCGGGCGGCGATCTCCTCGTCAAAAGCGGGCCCGCCCTGAAACCATTTTTCGGGGCCGGCCGACCACCAAAACTCCAAAACGTCATGAGGCTCCATGGCTTCCTCCCTTCATCCGACCCTCTCCTCGATCCGGCGCCGCGCCAGCGCCCGATCCCTGTGCGGGCGCCCGTGAGCGCGGAAGCTGAGCGCCGAGAAAGTCTCGCCGCCTTGGCCGCGTCGCTCAAGCCCGGCGCTTTCGTTTTGGGTCTGGATCTTGGGACGAAGACCCTCGGCGTCGCCGTCGCGTCATTGGAAGTCGCCCTCGCCCACCCGCTGGACACGATCCGCCGGACCAAATTCACAGCCGACGCGGAGCGCCTCGCCCAGATCGCGGCCGAGCGCGAGGCGGCGGCTCTCATCCTGGGCTTGCCTCTGAATATGGACGGGACGGAAGGCCCGCGCGCCCAGTCGACCAGGGCGTTCGCCCGCAACCTCAAGCCGCGCTTGCCGTTGCCGCTGGTGTTTTGGGACGAACGCCTCTCCACGGCCGCGGCGGACGACGCGCTGGAGGCGGCCGGCGTGCGCAGCGCCAAGCGCGGCGGCGTCATCGACCAGGCGGCGGCCGCTGCGATCCTGCAAAGCGCGCTCGACTGGCTCAGATCTCCCCGCTTGTGAGCGACGGCGCGGCGGCCTATAGCAAGGCCCGCATGAACGCGCCTGCCGCCATAGGGGACCCGCCGCCCTTCGTCAGCCTGCCGAGGCATCTGCTCGCTATTCAAGGCCTGTCGCGCCCCGCCCTCGAATATCTTCTCGATTTGGGCGAGCACTATGTGGGGCTCAGCCGTCAAAGCGTCAAAAAGACGGACGTCTTGCGCGGGCGCACCCAGGTGAACCTCTTCTTTGAGCCCTCCACCCGCACCCAAGGCTCCTTCGAGCTGGCGGGCAAACGGCTGGGCGCCGACGTCATGAACATGTCCGTGCGCACATCGTCCATCGCCAAGGGGGAGACGGTGATCGACACCGCCGTCAACCTCAACGCCATGAAGCCGGACTTGCTGGTGGTCCGCCACGCGGCGTCGGGCGCCATCAACCTCCTCTCCCAGAAGGTGGGCTGCGCCGTCATCAACGCGGGCGACGGCGCCCATGAACACCCGACCCAAGCGTTGCTCGACGCGCTCACCATCCGCCGCGCCTTCGGTCGGGTCGACGGTCTGCGCATCGCCATTTGCGGCGACATCGCCCACTCCCGCGTCGCCCGCTCCAATCTCGCCGCGCTGTCATTGCTGGGCGCCGAGGTGCGCTTTATCGCGCCCCGCACCCTATTGCCGCCGGAGGCCGAACGCCTCACCCCGCATATTTTCACCGACATGAAGGCCGGCCTTCAGGGCTGCGACGTCGTCATGGCGCTGCGCCTGCAGCTGGAGCGGATGGGCGGCGGGCAGATTCCATCTGTACGGGAATATTTTAGGTTTTACGGCCTGGATGCGGAGAAACTGAAATGGGCGGCGCCCGGCGCCCGCGTGATGCACCCGGGTCCCATGAACCGGGGCGTCGAAATCGCCTCCGGCGTCGCCGACGATCCGGAGCGGAGCCTCATTTCCGATCAGGTCGAGATGGGGGTCGCCGTGCGCATGGCCGTGCTGCACGCCTTCGCGCCAGCGTTTGAGCCCGGGGCTGAAACTGAAGCTGAGGTTGGGGCTGAGACCGAGGAGGCCGGCCCATGAACGGCGCGTCCGAAGAACGCCTCATCGCCTATGAGAACGCCCGCCTGCTCGATCCCGCCAGCGGCTATGACGGCCCCGGCGCCCTCATCGTCGCCGGCGGCCGCATCAGCGATATGGGGCCGGACGCCGTCCCGCCCCGGGGCGCGGAGCGGGTCGATTGCGGCGGCCTCGCCCTTTGCCCCGGCCTTGTCGATATGCGCGTCTTCACAGGCGAGCCCGGGGCCGAACATAAAGAGACCTTCGCCACCGTCTCCGCCGCCGCGGTGGCGGGCGGGGTCACAACCCTGATCGTCATGCCGGACACGGACCCGGCGATCGACGACGCCGCGATCCTGGAGTTCGTCAGCCGCCGGGCGCGGGCCTCCGCCCAGGTGAACATCCTGCCCATGGCCGCGCTCACAAAAGGCGTCGCAGGCGCCGAGATGACGGAGATCGGCCTCCTCCAAGCCGCAGGCGCCGTGGGGTTCACCGACGGGCACCGGGCCATCGCCGACGCCGGCCTCATGCGGCGGCTGCTCGCTTACGCCTCCACCTTCGACGCCCTCATCGCGCCGTATGCGGAAGACGCATCGCTCGCCTCCGGCGTTATGAACGAAAGCGAGATGTCCGCCCGCCTCGGCCTTCCGGGCACGCCCGCCGCCGCCGAGACATTGACGCTGGAGCGGGACCTCACCCTCGCCGGCATGGAGGGCGCGCGCTACCACGCCAGCCAAATCACCTGCGCGGCGTCGCTGAACGCCGTGGCGGCGGCGCGGGCGGCGGGCGTCGACGTCACCTGCGCCGCCTCCATCAACCATCTTGTGCTGAACGAACTCGACGTCGGCGACTACCGCACATTCTTGCGCATGAACCCGCCGCTGCGGGGCGAGGCGGACCGGCTCGCGCTGGTCGAAGGAGTGGCGTCGGGCGCCCTCGACATCATCGTCTCCTCGCACGATCCGCAGCCGCCTGAGAACAAACGGCTCCCTTTCGCCGAAGCGACGCCGGGCGCGGCGGGTGTCGAAACGCTCCTAGCTGCCGCGTTGACATTGCACCATGAAGGCGCCGTCCCCCTCCTAGGCCTGCTCGCCGCCCTCACCTGCAATCCGGCCCGCCGCCTCGGCCTTGAAGCGGGGCGTCTCGCCCCCGGCGCGCCGGCTGATTTCGCCCTTATCGATTTGGACGCGCCGTTCGTGGTGAAGCCCAGCGAGCTGTCCTCCCAGTCACAAAACACGCCGTTCGAAGGCCGGTTGATGCAAGGGCGCGTTATGCGCACCATTTGCGGCGGCGAGACCATCTTTGAGCGCAGGCCCGCGTGAGCCCTCGGCGGGCGCCCGGCGCTCCATGGCGTTCGCTGGCCCCATTGGCTAAAACGAGGCGCAGTCAACCATGCTTTCGCCGGCCTTTCTTATGCTGCTGACCGCCCTCGTCCTCATCGCCGGATACCTGCTCGGCTCCGTTCCCTTTGGACTCGTGCTCACCCGCGCCGCGGGGCTTGGCGACATCCGCAAAATCGGCTCCGGCAATATCGGCGCGACCAATGTGCTCCGCACGGGAAACAAGCCGTTGGCGCTCGCCACCCTGCTGCTCGACGGCGGCAAAGGCGCGATCGCCGTGCTCTTGGCGCGGGCGATCTTCGGCGACGCGGCGGCGTTGCCCGCGCTGGCCGGCGGCGCCGCCTTTCTTGGCCATCTTTTCCCGGTTTGGCTGGGCTTTAAGGGCGGCAAGGGCGTCGCCACGTTTCTTGGAACGTTGATCGCGCTGTCCCCGCCCGTCGGTCTGGGCGCCTGCGCCACCTGGCTCGCCGCCGCCTTCGCCTTTCGTTACTCCTCCTTAAGCGCGCTGATCGCGGCGGCCCTCTCGCCGGCTTACTTCCTGGCCGCGGGCGCCAACGTCAGCGCCGGCGTCGCCGCGCTGTGCACGCTTTTCATCTTTGTACGGCACGAGGCGAATATCAAACGTCTGCTGGCCGGCGAGGAGCCGAAGATTGGCGCCTCAAAGACGGCGCAAGGGGCCGCCTGAATGGCGAAGCGGGCGCAGCTGAGCGAGGCCGAGCGCGCCGATTGGCTGCGCCTCATCCGCTCCGACAGCGTCGGCCCGATCACCTTCCGCCGGCTGCTTCAGCGATACGGCTCCGCAGCCGATGCGCTGGACGCCTTGCCGGACCTCGCCGCCCGCTCCGGCCGCAAACGCCCTTTGAAAGCGCCGCCGAAGGCCGCCATCGCCCGCGAACTCGAAGCCGCGGCCGCGATCGGCGCCCGTTTCATCGCGCTCTGCGAGCCCGACTATCCGATGCGCCTCGCCGCCATTGACGACGCCCCGCCGGTCCTTTGCGTCCACGGTCACGCACAATTGTTCGAACCGCAGGCCGTGGCGATCGTCGGGGCGCGGAACGCCTCCGCAATCGGCCGCAAGATGGCGCGGACCATCGCCGCCGCGCTCGGCGAGGCGGGCGTCGTCATCGTCTCGGGGCTGGCGCGCGGGGTGGACGGCGCGGCGCATGAGGCGGCGCTCCCCTCCGGCACGCTGGCGGTCGTCGCCGGCGGGGTCGATCACATCTACCCGCCGGAGCACGCCGAGCTGCACCAAAGAATCGCAGAGATTGGCGCGGTCATCGCCGAACGCCCCATGGGCTATGCGCCCCAGGCGCGCGATTTCCCGCGCCGGAACCGTCTGATTTCGGGGCTCAGCCAAGGCGTCCTCGTCGTTGAAGCGGCGGCGCGCTCCGGCACGCTCATCACCGCCCGCTACGCCCTTGAGCAAGGCCGCGACGTCTACGCCGTACCCGGATCGCCGCTCGACCCGCGCTGTCAAGGCACCAACGGCCTCATCCGCGACGGCGCGATGCTCGTCCAATCTGCGGATGACATTTTGGAGAGCTTGGCCGCGGACGCGGTGGTGCGCGAAGACCCTGAGGAGGCAAGCGATCTATTAGGCTTCACAGCCGAGCCGCGAGAGCTTGACCCGCAAGCCGTCGCCGAGTTGCGGGCCGAAGTGCTGGACCTCTTGACGGCCGCGCCGATCCACCGCGACGAGCTGCTGCGCGAAACCGGCGCGTCGCCGTCTCAACTCGCGGACGCGCTGCTCACGCTCGTCCTCGCCGACGATGCGGATGAGATCCCAGGCGGCAGCTTCGTCCGCAGATACTAGGCGCGCGGAACCTCCTCGCTCGTCCTAGTACCGCGCTATGGACACGCCGCTCAGCGCATCGCCATCGTCCGTTGCGCTTGAGAGGCGGCGCGCCTCTTCCACGCCAGCGGCCAATATGGCCCGCATCGTGCCCATCCGGCTTTGCTGCTCCGACAAACGATGCAGGCCTTCAAGCATATCTAGAATATAGGCGGCCGCCGCAGCATCGTCGGCTGAACTGTTTACGCGCACATCGCCATAATGATGACGATTGGAACGCGGACCCGAACCGCGCATAAGCGTTCCCCTCATTTCTCTGACCGAGCCTTTCGACTCGATCGTTCATGTTGACCCATTTTTGGACAGTGCAGTACCGAAACCGGGACAATCCGGCTGCGACATCAACCGACAACCCGAAGGCGTATGCGCGCACTTCCACACAACTTCAACCACAGATTTGGGTGGCGGTCAATTTTCTACTTAAGGTTGCGCAACGGAGGTACATCCGACGAGAGGCGCGGTTGACTTCGTTTCGGGCTTTCACCACGTTCCGATCGCCCTGGAACGCGGCGTCGCACTCCGCCGCCGCCGAGCGCCGCTCTAAGCGGCGCGCCCCGTATGTACAGAAGGCTCTTCTGCCCCCATGGATGTCGTCATCGTCGAATCGCCCGCCAAGGCGAAAACGATCAATAAGTATCTCGGGCCCGGTTATGAGGTGCTCGCCAGTTACGGCCATATCCGCGATTTGCCCTCCAAGGACGGCTCCGTGCTGCCCGACGAGGACTTCGCCATGGCCTGGGACATTGACGGCAAGTCCAAAAAGCATGTGAGCGACATCGCCGCCGCTGTGAAAGGCGCGGACCGGCTCATCCTCGCCACCGACCCCGACCGCGAAGGCGAAGCGATTTCCTGGCACGTCCTGGAAGTCCTTAAGCAGAAAAAGCTGCTGGACGGGCTCGACGTAAAGCGCGTCGCCTTTAACGCCATCACCAAAGCCGCGGTGAAAGAGGCTATGGCCCATCCGCGCGAGGTGGATATGGAGCTGGTGGAGGCGTATCTCGCCCGCCGCGCGCTCGATTATCTCGTCGGATTTACGCTGTCTCCGGTCCTTTGGCGCAAGCTGCCGGGCCCACGCTCGGCCGGCCGCGTGCAGTCCGTCGCGCTGCGCCTGATTTGCCAGCGCGAACTCGAAATCGAAGCCTTTAAACCGCAGGAATATTGGTCGCTCGACGCGGAGGTGGACTCGCAAAAAGGCGAGCGCTTCCTCGCCCGCCTGTCGAAACACCAAGGCGAGAAGGTGACGAAATTCACCCTGGCCAATGAGGCGGACGCCATGGCGGCGAAAGCGGCGGTCGAGGCCGCCGATTTCTCCATCGCCGCAGTTGAGTCCAAGCCCACCCGGCGCAACCCGCCGCCGCCCTTCACCACCTCAACGATGCAGCAAGAGGCCGCGCGCAAACTCGGCTTCTCCGCCTCGCGCACCATGCAGTGCGCCCAGCGGCTTTATGAGGGGACGGAGATTGGCGGGGAGACCGTCGGCCTCATCACCTATATGCGGACGGATGGCGTCGACATGGCGCCGGAGGCGCTCAGCGAAACGCGCCATGTCATCGGCGACCGATTTGGCGGGAACTACCTCCCAGAAAAGCCGCGCATCTACAAATCCAAGGCGAAAAACGCTCAGGAGGCGCACGAAGCGGTGCGCCCCACCAGTCTCGCCCGCGCGCCGGAGGGGCTGCGCGGCGTCGGCGAAGATGAAGCTAAGCTTTACCGCCTTATCTGGAACCGCACCATGGCGAGCCAGATGGAAAGCGCCCGGCTGGAGCGCACCACCATCGACCTCGCCAGCGCCGACGGCGCGACGGGTCTGCGCGCCACCGGCTCGGTTCTCACCTTCGACGGGTTCCTGAAACTGTACGAGGAAGGCCGCGACGACGATACGGACGAGGATTCCCGCCGCCTTCCCCAAGTCGCGGCGGGCGAAAGCGCCAGCGTCGCCAAAGCCGTCAGTGAACAGCATTTCACCGAGCCCCCGCCCCGTTATTCGGAGGCAAGCCTCGTTAAGAAGCTCGAAGAACTCGGCATCGGCCGGCCCTCCACCTACGCCTCCACACTGTCGGTCTTGCGCGACCGGAGCTACGTGGTGATGGAGAAGAACCGTTTCTTCCCGGAGGATAAAGGCCGTCTCGTCACGGCGTTCCTGGAGAACTTCTTCGGCCGCTATGTAGAGTACGACTTCACCGCCAATCTAGAAGAGCAGCTCGACGTCATCTCCGACGGCAAGCTCGACTGGAAAGCGTTCCTGCGCGACTTCTGGAAGGACTTCGCCGCCACCGTCGACGACATCAGCGAACTGCGCATCACCCAGGTGCTGGACGCGTTGAACGAGACGCTGGGCGCCCATGTGTTCCCGGCGAAAGAAGACGGGAGCGACCCGCGCGGCTGCCCGGCCTGCGCCGATGGCCGGCTCTCCCTTAAGGTCGGCCGTTTCGGGGCCTTCATCGGCTGCTCCAATTATCCGGACTGCAACTATACCCGCCAGCTTTCCGCAGGGGCGGACGGCGATAAACCCGCGCTCGACGGCCCTAAGGTTCTCGGCCAGCATCCGGACACGGGAGAGGACGTCTCCCTACGCTCCGGCCGCTTCGGGCCTTACGTGCAGCTCGGCGAGGCGGAGAAGGGCTCAAAAGAAAAGCCGAAGCGCTCCGGCCTCCCGAAGGATTGGGCGCCGGACACGATCGACCTGGAAAAGGCTCTTCGGCTCCTCTCCCTGCCGCGCGAGATTGGGGCGCACCCAGAAGATGGCGCGCAAATGCTCGCCGGTCTCGG
>JBCDJH010000034.1:0-10533 GCA_038747965.1 Pseudomonadota bacterium | reverse complement strand
GTGAGCCGAAGGTTCGGTCTTCTAGAGCGCGCAGCTACGGTTTTATTTGAGAGGCCACCATATGGCCGGACATTCCTGACAAACCCGGCCCTGGGTGCGTGGACGCGCCAATGTGAAAGAGCCTCTTGATCGGCGTCGCATGGTTCAGGCCGCTTCCGAACGGGCGAAACAAGTGAAACTGATCGATTGAACTGGCGCCTGAATAAGGATCGCCCCCAACCAAGTTCATATTCCACTGTTCGAGGTCGGCGGGCGACAGCACCGTCACCGCAAGACTGGCGCTCTCCAAATTCGTTATGTATTGGCCAAGCCGTTGTATGATGCGGTCCGCATACGCATCGCGTACCGCTTCCGTCCACATCCCGTCGGTCGGAGCTGCGATAGCTTCCGCCGCATCGCCGCGAATTTTTTGAGGCAGTTCGAGCAGTTGAATCCACAGGGTCGATTGACCCGGCGGACACCGGGATGGATCTGTTTCAGCTGGCTGGCCAACGACGATGGTGCCCTCCGTTGGAAGCAGGCCGCACTGAGCTTCGTTTACAGATCGAGATACGCCGTCGAGCCCGGGTGTTACGTGCACGAGGGCCACGCCGTTTAGGCGCTCGTCACGCCATTTCGGCGGCTCCGACATCGCAACATGAATCTGCATTCCAGCCCGGCCATAGGCGTAGCGCGTCGCCATCTTGTTGAGCGGCGACGGAACGATTTCGGGCGGCGTCAATCGTCCGTACAGCTGCGTTGGCGTCACGTTACAAATCACTGTCTTTTTGGCTTTGTATATGACGCCATTGCCGGTTTCGACGCCATATGCCGATTTGTTACGGACGAGAACTTTCGCGACGTCGGCGTTGACCAGGATTTGTCCCCCATTGCTCTCGATCAGCTTTCTGAAAGCAAGGGCGAGGTTGGCGATACCGCCCTTCACAATGGGCGAGCCCACCGCTTCGAGCGTGAACAGAATGAGTTTTCCCATGAGGGCGGATAGCGACGCCTCAGGGTTAAGGCCCGTGTGAAGAATCCAAGGCGCGATCAGCGCGCGCGCCAAATCAGATTGAAAATCCTGTTCTAACCAACTCCGCATAGGGCGCAATGCGTCTCCTGCAAACTCCGTCATGCCCGAAACGCGCCGTCGCATAGTCTCCCGGCCGAGAAGGGATAAGGTCGCTAAACTGGATGGCTCGCGACTAAGCAGTCCAAAGATTAAATCTGCGTTTTCGGTGATGTCGGACATTGCGCGGTCGAACGCTGCGCCGTCGCCGTCTGCAAGTGAGTCAAATGTACGGATGTTCTAGTCGCGCGACTGGGTGAGCAGTAAAGACGCGCCGTCTGGCGTGGCGACGGCCGTCGGAATTCTGGCTGAAGCGAGTTCCAGGCCATGTTCCTCACGCAGCGGACCGAGGGTGGGGTAGTGCGCCGCAGTCGTAAACAACGGAAGCGACATAGCAAAAACGTCGTGCCGGAACCCGGGCAGGGTGACCTCTTCCGTTCGCATGCATCCGCCGGCGACGGCTTCACGCTCTAGGATGGCGACACGATGGCCCCTTAGGGACAGTTCAGCGCCGCATACCAACGAGGCGAGACCGCTGCCGACAATTACAGAATCAAATACGTGTTTTTTGCCCACGATTGAGCGCCCCTCTCCTTAACCTTTCTATCCCGCAAAGTTGGAAGGCCCTTATCGCAGCAAGTCAACCAAGACCGCGGGCCCAAACCCAAAAAAACGGCAGAATCGAAGGTCGCTCACGATCTTAGGGATTTACGGACAATCGAGGGCATAAGGGTAGCGCGTATTTGAGATGCTTAGAAGCCTCCTCTCTGTGGAAACTCCGTTTCGGAGCAGCAACAACCGCGAACCTTTAGAAAAGCGCAGACGTCTGCCCGGTTGGGTGAGGCTGTTGAACGAGATCCCCGTGAATAGAATAGTATACAGATGGAAATCAATTGTCACAAAACTGGAGATTTGTCCTCGCGCCGCCCAATCAGCCTGCCCCTGGTGACGGCATCGGTGACAGCCTCACCTGAAGAGGATCGCTTTTCACGCTGCAGTATAGTATGGTTTCCCCACACACAGCCACTTCCATAAACAGAACTCAGGATGGAACGTCGCCATGAAGACGATAGCAGCGATCGCGGTTGAGCCAAACAAACCTTTGGTGATCGAAGAAGTTGATCTTGAGGGGCCCAAAGCCGGCGAAGTTCTCGTTGAGATTATGGCGACCGGCATTTGCCACACGGACGCCTACACGCTTGAAGGAAAGGACAGCGAAGGGATTTTTCCGTCTATTCTCGGGCATGAAGGGGCCGGAATTGTACGGGAGGTCGGCGCGGGCGTGACAAGCGTCGAGCCGGGTGATCATGTTATTCCACTGTACACAGCGGAATGTCGACAATGCAAAACCTGTCTATCTCAGAAAAGCAATCTGTGTACATCTGTACGGGCCACTCAGGGCAAGGGGGTGATGCCCGATGGGACGAGCCGCTTTTCCTGGAAAGGCCAGAAGCTCTATCATTATATGGGATGCTCGACTTTTTCGAACTTTACGGTTTTGCCGGAAGTGTCGGTTGCGAAGATCCGCAAGGACGCGCCGTTCGATAAGGCATGTTATGTGGGCTGCGGCGTGACGACCGGCGTCGGCGCTGTTGTGTGGACGGCGGGTGTTGAACCCGGGGCCAATGTAGCCGTTTTTGGGCTTGGCGGTATCGGCCTGAACGTCATTCAAGGCGCTCGGATGGTGGGCGCTGATAAGATTATTGGTGTAGACATCAATCCAGCCAAACGGCAGATGGCCGAGTATTTTGGGATGACCGATTTCGTGAACCCAAAAGATATTGGCTTCGGCAACGTGGTGGACAAGATCATTGAGCTAACCGGCGGCGGCGCGGACTACAGTTTTGACTGTACGGGCAATACGGACGTCATGCGCCAGGCGCTTGAGTGTTGTCATCGGGGCTGGGGGCAGTCAATCGTCATTGGGGTCGCCGAGGCCGGAAAGGAAATTTCGACCCGTCCGTTCCAACTCGTTACGGGGCGCGTTTGGAAGGGCTCCGCTTTCGGAGGCGCCCGTGGCCGCACAGACACGCCGAAAATTGTCGATTGGTACATGGAGAAAAAAATCGAGATCGACCCGTTGATCACCCATACGATGCCGATCGAAGACATAAACAAGGCATTCGATCTGATGCATTCGGGAGAAAGCATCCGCTCCGTTGTTATTTACTGAGGCGGCTTCGACGGGCGGATTTTATCGTCTTCAGTAAACCGCCTTACGTCACGTGAAGCTACGCAGATTAGGTATGGGCTTTCTAGAGCGCCTTGGTGCGGCTCTCATCTCGAAGTCGGTTGAAGACGATCGGTACGGACGCTGGTAAAGGCGGAACGTTTGATCCACCGTACCCAGCGCATAACATACTGCACGGGGCTGGCAAGTATGGTTTGCAGTGCCTGCGCAATGTCGATCAGCTGCCGGCGCATGGCGCTATGCTGTTCTCAGCCCCGCTTAAGATAAAGGACGGTTCTGGCAGCCCCCTGCGCGTGTTAGCGCTTATTGAGCGTTAGCGACAGAGAGCGAAAGCGGAGCGGTTAGCGTAAACTGCGCAGCGTCAGTTAACGGACCAAGTTCGCAAATAGGGAAGGCTTGAGCGCTCTATAATGCGCTCCGCCGAGTTTTGCGCATCCTCAAGCAGCTGCGCTTCGTTAATCAGGGCGGCGCGGCCGTCTGAGATGGTTTGAACGCCGTCAATCCATACATCCTTGATGCTGCGTCCATCGGCGGACCATACGAGTTGATCGAGCGGGCTATGAAGCGGGCGCCATTGGAAGTTGTTCGTGTCAAAGCAAACGAAGTCGGCCTTTTTGCCAACCTCAAGTGAGCCCAAGTCCTTTTCCATGCCCACGGCCTTGGCCGCTTCGCATGTGATCTTCTCCAGCGCGCGCAAGGCGGACATGCCGCCCACATCTTGACCGAGGTCTTTGAAGATTGCCGCGCCTACCCGCGTCGCCGGAAGAATCTCCGCCTCGTATCCGTCGGTCGCGAAAACGAAGTTGACTCCGGCTTTGATCATCTCAAGGTATCGTCCGTGAGCGGCTACGCCAAAAGCCCCTTTAATGGCGGCGTAGGGACAAAAGGCGATGTTCGTTCCGGTCGCGGCTAAGGCGTCAATTTCCGCCGCATCGAGATGAGTCGCGTGCGTTAGAATAACGTTTGGCCCCAGCGCGCCGATGGACTGGAGATGCGTGACGGGTCTTGACCCTAAGTTGGCCTCAAACCATTCGGGGTCTGCCGCGTAAGGGCTCATATGCGCGGCGACGCTGAGATCATATCGATCGGCCAGCGCTTTGGCCTCCAGCCATACTTCGTCCGGATTGGTTGTATGGCCCACCAGAATTGGCCAGGCTGAAACCAACGCGTCATCCGTTGAAGGATATTTGGCGATCTCGTCGTTCAGAATGCGCTTTGCTTCATCAATGTGTTTGGCGGCGTCTGCATTCTCTTCAAAGCTGCGTCCTTCGACCCAGGCGCCGACTCGCGCCCGCACGCCCGTTTCCCGCAAGCCGTTCACGACCGGATCCAAATAGCGAATGGTGCCCGCCTCGACGAACGTGGTCGTTCCCGACTTCATCAGCTCAACCGAACCAAACAGCGCTGACAGGCGTTCATCCTCTTCCGTGTGCGCATAATAGCGGGGCACCACCCATGTAAAGAGACGGTCATCGTCGTTCAAATCGTCAGGCATATAGTGGCGGGTGAGGGGGTCACCCGTGATGTGAACATGGCCGTTAATAAAGCCAGGAGAGATGACTTGGCCTGCGGCGTCGATGGTCCGCTTCGCTTCCACCGCCGCCGCGGCGTCATCGGCCTGGCCCACCCAAACAATGCGGTCTTTCGCGATCGCCATCGCGCCGGATTTATAGACGGCGCGGTCCGCATTCATCGTGAGCAGCGTTGCGCCCTTCAGCAGAACATCCGCGGCGATTGGGTTTGGGGATTGGCTCATCGTGCCTCCTGGCGGTTCATCTGCGACAAGCCGAAGAGACGCCAGCCGCTACTATTCTTTGCAAGCGACGCCGAGCGTTAACGCCTTGTGCGTCTCCAAATCCTGGGCGAGCTGATCCTGCGCCGCGTCCAGATATTTCAACGCATCGGCGCCGAGGAGCAAGTGCATCGGCGGTTCACGCGAACGCGATATTTCGAAGATGGCGCGCGCCGCAAGGGCGGGATCGCTGGGCTCTTGGCCGGATGTCGCGGCGTAGACCCGCGACGGCGCATGGCCGGCCCCGTCATAATCGTCGATCGTTTGTGCGGCTTTGCGCAAAGAGGCGGCGCCAAACGCCGTTCGCAGGCCGCCGGGCGCGACGTTCGTAACTTTGATTCCGAGTTCGGCGACTTCGGCTTGAAGCGTCTGTCCAAGCCCCTCCAGCGCAAATTTGCTGGTTGTGTAGGCGCCCGTTCCGCCCCAGGCGGCGTGGCCGCTTACGGACGTCACATTCAAGATGCGTCCCGCGCGGCGCGCCCGCATGCCCGGCAGCACCGCTTTCAGCACATGAAACGCGCCAAACAGGTTGACCTCAAGCTGTGCGCGTAACTCCTCTGTACTCACCTCTTCAATAGCGCCAATGAGGCCGTAACCTGCATTGTTCACCGCAACGTCCACGCCGGCGGTCTCCGCCTCGATCGAAGAGACATGAGCTGTGATTTGGTCGGCCCGCGTGACGTCGCCGAGCAGCGGTCGGATGTCTCCCGGCTGCGCGGCGAGCTTTTCCGCATGCTTTTCGGAACGGACGAGCCCGTATACCTTTTCGCCGCGGGCCGCCGCTTCGCATATGATGTGAAAACCGAGGCCGCCGCCTGCGCCGGTGACAAACCAGGTTCTTGGCGCCTCCGCGCTCATGCGTCGTCGCTCGGCGCGCGCCCTAAAATGGGCGCTCTCCTTTCACCCACATACGATGCATTAGCCGCTTGTATTTGGTGTCGTCAAAGAGCGTCCCGGTATGCAGCGTGCACCGATTGTCCCAAACCAAGAGGTCGCCAACCCGCCATTTGTGGCGATAGACGAACTCGTCCTGGGTGACGAAATCCACCAACTCCTGAAGCAGGTCGAGCCCTTCCGGATTTGGCATTCCGCAAATCTCTTTCACAGTCCCAGTGCTCGGCCACAGCGCTTTGCGCCCGTTGGCGGGGTGCGTGCGCACCAACGGATGCACGACGTCCGGGTTGTCCCGCTCGATCTCCGGCGACAACTTCATCCGTCCATGCTCGCGCGTTTCCATGAAGAACTTATAGCTGTGGTGCAGCTGCAATCCCTCGATCTTCTCCTTCATGGTTTCGGGCAGCGCTTGATAAGCGGCGCAGCAATCAGCAAGCAGAGTATCGCTGCCTTCATCGGGCACCTGAACGGCATAGAGCATGGTGCAGGTGACAGGCTGCTCTTTATAAGAATAATCGGTGTGCCATCCGACCCCATCATTATGGGCGCCGATAGGCTTGCCGTCTTTCTCGATGTTGGAGAGCAAGAAGATCTTTGGGTAGCCGGGCAGCGTGAACTGCTGAAGGGTGTGATCCTCCAGCTCGCCAAACGCGCCGAGGTAGCGCATCAAATCTTCCGGCGTCATCTTTTGGTCGCGCAACAGAACGGCGCCGCTACGATCAAAGACCCGCACCACGTCTTGCAAAGTCGCCTCGTCGGCGGTCGCCGCGTCCACCCCTGTGATTTCCGCTCCAAAACCGGGCCGCAGATCCCGGGTGGCTAAGTCGCGGTCCATTTCGACAATGCTCATTTTCCCTCGCCCATCTCGCGCTTTCGGTGACGAAGCTTTAGTAGGAACAGCGCCTCATTAGAAGTCTTGCCCTTTCACGTAAAATTGCTTGAGGCGCAAACTCGCCGCACCGGCGGGGCGCTCGAACCTGGATGCTACATTTCGCCAAGTGCGACACAAGCTTTTGTGCGCAATAGTGCAAGATTTGTTGTGTAGCGCCCTCTTAGCTGCTAATTGAACAAACGCGCACCAGGAGGCGAGATCGACCCTTGATGGCCACAAACCTTCTCAACCAGCAGTTTTTTGACAGTTTTGCGTCGTCGATTGGCGACATCAACAAATCCGAGACGCTCCCGCCGGAGTGCTACACGGACGCCGCCTTCTACGAGTTTGAAAAGCAGGCTCTGTTCGACCGTGAGTGGTTGTGCGTCGGGCGGGAAGACTGGGTGCGCGAGCAAGGCGATTACTTCAACGCCATTATTGCCGACGAGCCGATCGTCGTGGCCCGGGACCGGTCCGGCAATCTGAACGCTATGTCGTCCGTTTGTCAGCATAGGGCCATGTTGGTCTCTGAGGGGCGAGGAAATACACGCGGGTTCGTGTGCCCCTACCACCACTGGGTTTACGGGTTAGACGGCCATTTGGTGAATGCGCCCGCCATGGATAAGGCGTGCGACTTCAATAAAGCGGACCACGGATTGCCGACACTGAAGGTTGAAACCTGGCGCGGCTTTATCTTCGTGAATTTTGACCATGCAGCTCCCCCTTTGTCGCCGCGCCTTGCCGCAATCGACGAGGTCGTAGAGCGGTACGACATGGAAGAGACCGAGGAGATCGAACTCAATCTCGCTTTCAAATTCCCATGGAACTGGAAGGTGATGTTTGAGAACAACAATGACGGCTATCATGCGAGTAAGTTGCACCAAGGGCCGCTTCACGACTTCGTTCCCTCCGAGCTTGCTCAGTTTCCGGAGCTCCCCACGGGCACGGCGGGCTATTATCGCACCAATGGCACCTTGCATGCGGATGCGAGTTTCAACGCCACGCAAAAGGCGCTCCTGCCCGTCTTCCCGCGGTTGACGGAGGCGGACCGCAATCAGATGGTTTTCGCCAACATCCCACCAACGCTCTCGCTCGTGCTCACAGCCGATTCGGTCATTTACCTGATTGTTCGAGCCACTGGGCCGGAAACCAATGAGATGGATGTAGGCGTATTGGCCGCGAAAGGCGCAAGCCAAGTGACGGGTTTTCGTCAGAAGATGGCGATGAACGGCGCTGCGGCCGGCGAGATTATGGAACAAGATCAGCATGTTGATGAGCTTGTTCAAGTGGGGCTTCGCTCCCGCCATGCGCCGAGGGGGCGCTACTCCTGGCAAGAAGGCGCACAGATCGCTCTGAACAAGTGGTTGGTCGAGCGCTATCAGGCGGAATGGGATCGGCGCTCCCAAGGCGGTGTCGCTTGAGTAAGGCTGCGCTATGACGCCTTCGACCGCACCAGCTGTTTTCTTTGGGCATGGCAGCCCGACGACGATCCTGACGGAGAACACCGCCACCAAAACATGGCGCGAGATTGGCGATCGCTTTGAGAAGCCCAAAGCGATACTTTGCGTTTCGGCGCATTGGTTCACGCGCGGATCGTTCGTCACCGCGATGGATCGGCCGAGAACAATCCATGATTTTGGTCCGTTGTCGCCGGAGCTTTTCAAGATGTCCTATCCGGCGCCGGGCGCGCCGGATCTGGCCGCGCAAGTGCGAGACGCGCTGAGCGAGGCCGATGTTGGACTTGACCACAAATGGGGTCTCGATCACGGCGCGTGGACGGTGCTCTCCAAAGCTTATCCAGACGCTGACGTTCCAGTGGTCCAGTTAAGCGTTGATGGGACCAAGCCGCCCGAATGGCACCTGAAAATCGCTGAGAAGCTCAGCGCCTTTCGAGATGACGGCGTGCTTATCGCCGGCAGCGGAAACATCGTGCACAACCTTTCTGTTATGGAGTGGAAAGAAGGCGTTCCGCCCTATGATTGGGCTGTGCGCTTTCACGATTATATTGTTGGGAATGTGGAGGCGCGAAATTATGACGCCGTCGCGTCCTATCGTTCAGCTGGTGAGGACGCAGCGCTCGCTGTTCCTCATCCAGATCATTTTCTTCCAATTCTCTATGTGTTGGGCGCGAGCCGGGACGATGACCGTCTAACGGTCGAGTCAGATTACTATGAATTCAAGTCTCTCAGCATGGCGAGCTTTGTGTTTGCGCCGGAATAGGCGGCCCGGAAGAGCAATAAGGATTGGGCGACTGTGAGCGCATGGACTTTATCCACGCGCGGCTATCCGGAGGATCGGCAGCGCGAAAAATGGCTTGAAGCCATGCAGCAGTTGTGTCTGCCGGTGGGCGATCTTGCCGGCCTGGGCGTCGGTTTCGATGGCCGGGTGTCCTGCCAGATCTCGCCTTTGGGCATGGAGTTCGCGCTCCTCGAAGGCGCAGACGGCATGACGCTCTCCGGAAGCTACACGGAGCAGGCCGAAGGCATCTGGCTCAGCGTCAATATTGCGGGCGCAGCCAAACTCGCAGATGAGGAGCGCGAATGCCCGATGGCGCCGGGCGATATCGTCTATGGGCCCACGGGGGCCGGGGCGACGCTGATTTTTCCAGGGCTGTTCCGGCAGCTCTTCATTAAGGCGCCCAAGGTCGCGCTCAATCCGCGCGTCTTGGTGCCTATGTCCCTCTCCGTCGGCCATATCAGCGGCGCAAGCGGCGTGCAGCGCGTGTTTTCCGGCACTCTGCTTTCCTTGGCCGAAGTGCTCACATCGCTGGAGCCGCACCATTTGCGGCCCGTTGAAATTGCGATTACGGAGTTTCTGCTCACAAGCCTCGTGGCGGAGCGGGCGGCGTTCGGCCTCGGCGGTATGGAGGGCGCAAAAGCGGCGCACTTCCATCGCGTATGCCAAGAAATCGAAACGGTGCTGTGCGAGCCGGAGCTTTCTCTCACCATGGTGGCGCAGATGAGCGGAGCGTCGCCGCGGTATATCCAGAAGCTCTTCGCCCAGGCGGGAAAGAGCGTGAGCACATATATCCGTACGCGGCGGCTGGAGCGCTGCAAACAGGATTTGGCGAGCCCTCTCCACGCAACGCTCTCTATATCGGAGATTTGTTTCCGCTGGGGCTTCAACGGAACTGCGCATTTTAGCCGCAGTTTCCGTAAGGAATATGGGATGACGCCGCGTGATTTCCGCAATGCGGCGCTTGGGCGTGTGCGCGAAGGCGCAGCGGCGGCTGAATAGCCGAAGCCTACGCCTTCGCCAATCTAAGGGCGGAGCGCCCGCTTATTCCTTGGTGAAATGATCAGGGACTTGCGGCTCCGGCCCCGCCTTCACCCATAGAACGATTTCATTTCCCCACGGATCGCGGAAGGCGTAGTTATAGCCGTTGAACTCCTTCCAGTAATGATCGCGCCAGAGGATCTCAGCGCCGCGCTTTTCGGCCTCTGAGAGGATCCGCTCTGGCGTGTCGTCGTCGCTCACCAGAATGTAGACGCGGGCGCGCCGGCCTGCCGCGCCGGGGGCGGGGTCCCGCGGGTCGGCCCCTTGCGGGTCGGGGTGCGGACGCGCGTTGCCCGACTTAAAGATGCCGAGATGGAGGTTGCCGATCTCGCTAGGGGAGCCGTCTGGATTCAAAAACTGTCCGCCTGGATCCAAGCGATGGAATACGCCTTCCGGGCGCCCCTCATTAATCCATCCGAAGACGGCGGCGTAGAACTCGCCGGCGGCGCTGGGGTCGTCCG